>JBDUBG010000256.1:0-5298 GCA_040004215.1 Pseudolysinimonas sp.
CGTGCGCATCACGGCTGCCGGGCTGAAAGAGTCGCACCCGCACGACATCCAGATGACCGTCGAGGCGCCGAACTACAGCCGCTGACGCGGCGCCCCGCCGGCTGCGACAGCTCCGTCGATTTGCCGCGATGGGCCCGTCGATTTGCCGCGATAGATCCCTCTATGGCACGAGGGACCCTGTTTGGCGGGGTTCCCTCGTGTCGTGAGGGGTTCCTCCACAGGCGGGAGGTGCAGCTCGGACCGCACGGAAAGGGCCATCGAGCGACGTGGGCGGCCCCGATCCGGCGACGCTCGTCCCATGTCCGAGCCGATCTTCCCCTTTCGACGTGACAGGCTTGTCTTCGTCAACGAGTTGTCAGCACTCGGATTGGATCCGCGCGATCTCCGTCGTGCACATGCGCGGGGGAGCGTTGTTCGGGTCAGACGGGGCGTCTATATGTCTCGAGAGCAGTGGGATGCGGCGAGCCCCAGCGAGCGGCACGTGATGGTGGTGCGCGCGGTCGTCCGCGTTGCGCACTCACCATTCCTCGTGGCAGGTCGGTCGGCGGCCGCGATGTGGGGCATGCCATACGCCGCGGAGTGGCCGGATGATGTGACGCTCCTCACGCCATACCGAGGTGGCGGAACCTCAGAGATCGGTGTTCGGCGCACGAGTGCCGCGGCATCCGGTGCAACTGTGACGGCAACGACGCTCAAGGGCGTGCCTGTTACCGGGATGGCTCGAACTGCACTCGATGTTGCGCGCGGATTGCCGCTGCCCGCTGCCGTCGCCGTGCTCGACTGGGCCCAGTGGCGAAAGAACCGTCTCGCTGTCAGCCGAGATGAACTGGATACCGAGTGGCGTCGAGCGCACTACGCCCGCGGTGGTGCGTTCCTGCGGCACACCCTCGACCTCTCAACGGAGCTGTCCGGCTCACCCGGCGAATCGAAGGCACGGGTCGCCGTTCACCTCCTCGGATTCGAGGCGCCGGAGCTGCAAGTGCGCTTCGTCGACGCCGAGGGAGAGATGTTCCCCGACTTCTTTTGGCGCGGAGTCGCAGTTGCCGGTGAGTTCGATGGGAAAGCGAAATACAGTCGCGAGGAGTACTCGGGCGGCGATCCGACTGAGGTGCTGTGGAAGGAGAAGAAACGTGAGGATCGGCTTCGTCGCCAGGTGCGCGGCATCGTGCGCATCTTGAGTGAGCACGTCGCGCAACCGAGACGCCTCGAAGCCCTGCTGACCGAAGCCGGGATACCGCGCCGACCCCGCGAAAGACCCAGTAGCGACGCGAGGGAGCCCTGCCCGCAGGGGTCCGCGGCGCCATAGAGGGAGCCATCGCAGAACGGGCTGGAGTCAGCACCCGCCCTCCCCGATAGAGTTGGGCAACGTGAGCGACATCGAGATCGGCCGGTCCAAGCGGGCGCGTCGCGCCTACGCATTCGACGACATCGCGGTCGTGCCGAGCCGCCGCACGCGCGACCCACACGACGTCTCGGTGAAGTGGACGATCGACGCGTTCACGTTCGAGATGCCGGTGCTCGCCGCCCCGATGGACTCCGTCGTGAGCCCCGCGACGGCCATCCAGATCGGGCAACTCGGCGGACTCGGGGTGCTCGACCTCGAAGGGCTGTGGACCCGCTACGACGACCCCGAGCCGGTGCTGGCCGAGATCCGGGCGCTGAAGCCGGATGTCGCGACCGCTCGCATGCAGGCCATCTATGCCGAGCCAATCAAGCCCGAGTTGATCAAGGAGCGCATTGCGCAGATCCGTGCAGCCGGCGTTCCGGTGGCCGGAGCACTCTCGCCGCAGCTGACGCAGCAGCACTCGCAGGCCGTCGTGGATGCGGGGGTCGACCTCTTCGTCATCCGCGGCACAACGGTCAGCGCAGAGCACGTGAGCAAGACGGTCGAGCCGCTGAACCTCAAGAAATTCATCTACGAGCTCGACGTGCCTGTCATCGTGGGGGGCGCAGCGACCTACACGGCGGCTCTGCACCTGATGCGCACCGGCGCGGCCGGCGTCTTGGTCGGCTTCGGCGGGGGTGCGGCGTCGACAACACGTGCGAGCCTCGGCATCCATGCCCCGATGGCGACGGCTGTTGCTGACGTGGCGGGAGCACGCCGCGACTACCTGGACGAGTCGGGTGGCCGCTACGTGCATGTCATCGCCGATGGCGGCCTCAACACGAGTGGCGACATGGTCAAGGCGATCTCGGTCGGGGCTGACGCTGTCATGCTCGGCACCGCTCTCGCTCGAGCCGATGAGGCACCCGGCGGCGGTTGGCATTGGGGTGCTGAGGCGCACCACGCGGAGCTTCCTCGCGGCGGCCGGATGCACGTCGGCACGGTGGCCCCGCTGCAGCAACTGCTGTTCGGGCCGTCGTCGAACCCGGATGGCCGGGTCAACCTGATCGGCGCACTTCGGCGCTCAATGGCGACGACCGGCTACTCCGACCTCAAGGAGTTTCAGCGGGTCGAGGTCGTCGTCGCACCGTACGCGCAGGGCTAGTACGTCCCCTGTGCACCCCCAGCTGTGCGATCTGCGCCCCCGGTAGAATGGCCACATGGTTGACGTACGACGCGTAAAGCTGCCCGGTGTCGGGGTGCTGCACACCTTCGTCACGGATGACGGGGGCAAGGTCGGCGTCATCAGTCACCGCTCCGGCCACAGCGACTTGATCACCTTCGCGGATGCCGAAGACGGCACCGCGAAGAAGGTCTCGCTGCGTCTCGACGAAGACGAGGCGCACACGCTTGCCGAACTGCTCGGTGGCACGAAGATCACCGAGTCTCTGTCGGGGCTCGACCAGATCCCCGGCCTGTCGATCGACTGGTTCCACGTCGACTACGACGATCACATCGCTGGCCAAGCGATCGGCAACATGACCGACCGCGGCCTGCCGGGTGTCACCGTGGTGGCCATCGTGCGGGGCGAGTCGGCGAATCCGGCTCCGGATGTCGACTTCAAGGTCTTCCCCGGCGACACCCTGGTGGTGGCTGGCGCGCCCGAGAAGGTCGCGAAAGCATTCCTCTTCTACCGAACGGGCGATTTCAAGGCGCGAGCCGAGTCCGTGGACGCGCCGCCCGGAAGCTGACGACGTGGGCCACGAACTCCTCGTCCTCGGCGTCCTGTTCGTCATCGCCTATGTTCTCGGGCGTCTCGGCAAGCTCATCGGGCTTCCCGCCATCCCGATCTACATGCTCGTCGGTCTCATCGCCAGCCCGCACTTCGACCTCTTTCCGCTTGACTTCAGGTCGGCCGACGTTGAGTTGGTCGCGGTCATCGGCCTGATTTTCCTGCTGTTCAGCCTCGGCCTCGAGTTCGATCAGGATGAGTTCTTCGGCAACATCCGCTCGCTGCTTCTCAGCGGCGGCACGCGCATCGTCATCAACATGGTGGTCGGATTCCTGTTCGGCATGTGGGTGGGCTGGGGCACCCGGGAGGCGCTGATCATCGCGGGGATGACGGCCACGAGCTCCAGCGCCATCGTCACGAAACTGCTGATCGAGCTGCGGCGGTTGACCAACCGCGAGACCCCCGTCATCCTGGGCATCGTCGTGGTCGAAGACGTCTTCATCGCGATCTACCTGGCCATCGTCACCGTGATCATCGGGGACCAGAAGAGCGTCTGGGCGATCGTGCTCCAGCTCACCATCTCGTTCGGGTTCCTCGTCGTCATGTTCGCGTTGGCGCGGTGGGGCGGCCGCGTGGTGTCGCGGCTGGTCGGCGCCCGTGACGACGAGCTGTTCACCATCCTGTTCTTCGGCCTCGCCGTCGCGTTCGGCGGTATCGGCGAGCTGCTCGGGGTCTCGGATGCCATCGGCGCCTTCCTCATCGGACTCGTGCTGGGCGCCACCCGATTCAAGGGTCGCATCGAGCAACTCTCGCTGCCATTGCGCGACGTCTTCGGCGCCTTCTTCTTTCTCAACTTCGGTCTCGCCCTCGACCCGTCAACCTTCGGCGGGGTGCTCGTGCCGGTGATCGTGGGGGTGGTGATGACCCTGGTGTTGAACACGGCGGGCGGCCAACTGATCGCCTGGTTGAACAAGTTGACGCCCGCCGAAGGGTTCAACGTCAGCGCGATGCTGCAGAACCGCGGTGAGTTCGCGCTGATTCTGGCCACCCTGGCGGCGGCAGCGCACTTGGACTCTCGGCTGACTCCCTTTGCCGGACTGTACGTTCTGATCATGGCGATCGTCGGACCCGTGCTCGCGGTCAACTCGGAGCGCGTCGGAAGCGTGTTGTTTGCGCGACGCGTTGGACGGAGAGGGCGCGGCTCGGTGGAGACCACGCATGAGGGTGAGGCCGCGCGTGACTACGACTTCGCGTTGGCCGAAGCAGCGATGGCGGGTGCCGGCGACGACGAGCGGGCTGCACTGGATGTTGCGGCCTCGGACGGCGTGACCGCTGATGCGGTCGACGGCACTGGCACCTTCCTCGCGCGCGGTCGTGAGGGGGAGCTGCTGGCAGCCGGAGCAGATCCGGATTCTGGGTACCCCGCCGACCCGGACGACGAGCCCGACCAGAACACCCGCAGACGCGATCCGGAGTACTAGTGAGCACACCCCCCGCCTCCACCCCCGGATTTTGGGCGGTCGCGCGGCGTCCGCGTTGGATCGGCGCTCTGCTGCTCGCCTTGGCGATCGCGGCCGGCTTCGCGGCGCTCGGTCAGTGGCAGCTGGCGCGCAGCGTCGCCTCGGCCCCCGTCGATCGCACTGACACCGAGACGCCGATCGCCCTGAGTTCGCTGGCTCAGCCGGGTAAGGCTGTCACCGGCACGCAACTCGGACGAATGGTCACGACCACCGGCACGCTCGTCGATGGCGATTTCGTGGTGCTCAGCAGGCGCCTCAACGGCGGTGCGGAAGGCTTCTGGTTGGTCGGGCATGTCGCAACCGAGAGCGGAGTCGAACTCGCTGTCGCCCTCGGCTGGGCGCCGACGCGCGCCCAGGCCGCGGCGGCCGAAGGTTCCGCGACGATCGCGAGTCCGCTGATCGGGCGTTACCTGCCGAGCGAGCCGCCGGATCAGCCGGATGTCAGCAAGGGCGTGCAGAGTGCGGCATCCGTTCCCGCGTTCATCAACCAGTGGGCGCACTTCGGCGGCTCGGTGTATGGCGGGTACCTGGTGGCGAGCACGCCGGCGCCCGGGCTGGAGGCGATCGATTCACCCGCCCCCAGCCAGGAGGTGTCGCTTAACTGGCTCAACATTTTCTACGCGGCTGAGTGGGCGATCTTCGCCGGATTCGCGGTCTACCTCTGGTACCGGCTGGTAAAGGACGTGGTGGAAAAGGAGCACGAAGATGCCGCCCAGATGGCG
>JBDUBG010000128.1:0-5277 GCA_040004215.1 Pseudolysinimonas sp.
CTCCAGTGCCACATCCAGATCGGATAGGAGATCACCCGACGACCACTCGCCTGCTCGGTGATCAGCTCTGCGACGACTCGGTGGTCGCGATGGCCGTCGCCCACCCAGGGTGAGACGAGCAGCGCGGTTGGCGCTGCTGCCCGAATGATGGCGGCAATCCGTTGCGCGATCTCCGAGCGGTCGTCGGGGGTGCGTGAGTCGGCGAAACCGAGTTCTGTGATCCGCGCGTCGGGCGCCAGCACCGCCATCGAATCCGCCAATTCGGCTGAGCGCCGCGCCGCGATCCCCGCTTCTCCCGTTGCCCCGCCATCCGTCACCACCACGACGTGAACGGGCAGACCGCGTTGAGCGAACTTCATCATGAGGCCCGCAGCCCCCAGTGTCTCGTCGTCGGGGTGAGCTGCGAAGACGATCAACTCTGGGCAACGCGAGGTGTCGAGCAGCGGGGCACGCCGTAGGCGAGCGTCGTCCCAGGCGGTCGCGGGCGTGCCAGCCACCCTCGAGTCGAAGGTCACCATGGTGCGTCGCCGGCCGAGATGGCCGAGCCCAGCGATTCGAGGTCGCGCTCGGCATGGTGCTGGCGAACGTAGAGCTGCAGATCGGCCACTCGTTTGGCGTGCGCTTCGTCAGTCGCGAGCGGCGCGGGCCCGAGTGCCCGCCCCGTGCGCTCGACCACGTCGTCGCAGACACGGGCGACGGTGGCCCGGACGCGTTTGGCCAGGATTCGAGGATCGTCGGCGTGCCCGGTGTCGATGAATTCAGCCGCCTCGGTCAGCGCCCGGCGTGCCGACTGCAACCCCTCGTCGATCGCTCCCAAGTGAGAGAGGAGGAACGGGTTCGGCCGGGTCACCGCCGCGGCATGCACGGTTCTCGCGATTCCGACCGCGCCGCCGTACCAGCACGCCGCGACGCCGATCCCTCCCCACGCGAATCCTGGCCTCGTCAGGTACCAGCCCCGCTCACCGACCGGCACGGCAGAGACCGAGAGGAACGCGACAGGTCCGCTGGGAATCTCCACCAACCCGCGAGCGTGCCACTGTTCGGGAAGTACGTGAACCCCGTCAGACGCTAGATCGACGGCGAACAGCTGACGCGTCCCGTCGTCGGTGGTGGCAGTGACGAGCGCGGCATCCAGTTGCCCTGCCAGCGAGCACCAGGGCTTCGTGCCGGTGAGAGTCCATCCATGGCCGGTCTGATGTGCGGTCAAGGGATCATCGCCCCCCTCTGCGGCAAAGACGCCCCAGGCCCCGGTCGGCAGTGCGTTGCCGGACTGCGACAGGATCTCGACGGCATCGAGGTGAGGTTCGACGGCGCGCGCGACGCCGAGGTCGTGCGCGGCGAGCGTGGCGAGTACCTCCCAGCGCTGACGAGTGGGAGGCGGTGTCTCAAACCAACGTCGGCCGAGGGTCACGGCGAGTTCGAGGGCATCCTTCACCGTCCCCGGTAGTTCCGACGGCAGAATGCTATCTGGCGTGCCCGTCGAGAGTTGCCGTGCAAGCCTCACGGGCGGGGACGCGACTGTGGTCACCACCGTGCTAGCCCTCGAGCTCTTCGATACGGAGGGTCAGGTCGCGCACGAAGGCCTCGTCGTCCAGCTCGGGGCCGAACTCCTCGTCGGTGGCCAAGATCTGACTGGCCGGACCGATCACCATCGAGACCGCAGCTGATCCGGCGGGGTCGTAGCCCGGCACCTCAAGGTGAGCCGACTTGCTGGCATTGGCGAGCGCGGCCGCGTAGTCGAGGACCGCCTTCGCGATGGCGTCGCCGGTGACGAATGAGCCACTTCCGTACGAGATCCTCTTCATACTCCGACCCTCGTCGCGTGGCGGGCTCGAAACAATCCCATTGACCACGGCTGACCGAGCGGGTATCGCGGTTGACAGCGCCGCAACTTGACTGCCTGATTCGCCTCTGACAGCATTACCTTCCGAACGGTCGGTTATTAATTCCCAGCGAAGGGTGCCGTGCGCGATGGGTGACAGCGAGACGGAAGCCCGCTCGACGATCGTCATCACCCGCACGGCTGACCGCGTCGTGGTGCAACTGAACCGCCCCGAGGTGCGCAACGCGATCAACCAGCAGATGGTGGATGAGCTGCACGAACTGTGCAGTGAGCTCGAAGCAGACCCGCGGATCCTGATCATCACCGGGTCGGAGGGGGTCTTCGCCTCGGGTGCCGATATCGCCGAACTGCAGGAGCGGACATCCGCTGATGCTCTGAAGGGCATCAACACGATGCTGTTCATCCGCGTGAGCGAGCTGCCGATGCCGGTGATCGCAGCTATTGACGGCTACGCGCTGGGAGGGGGAGCCGAGCTCGCCTTCGCGGCCGACTTCAGAATCGGCACCCCACGCGTCAAGTTCGGCAACCCCGAGACCGGGCTCGGCATCGTGGCGCCAGCCGGTGCGCTGTGGCGCCTGCGTGAACTCGTGGGCGAGCCGCTGGCGAAAGAGGTGCTGCTCGCGGGCCGCATCCTGGGCGCCGAGGAGGCCATGGCCGCGCGACTGCTAACCCGTGTGGTCGAACCCGCTGAGTTGCTCGCGGCCGCCCACGCGCTCGCCGACGAGATCGCCGCGAAGAGCGTTGCCGCCACCATCCAGACCAAGGCCATCATGCGAGTGGATCGCGGGCGGCATCCCGAAGCCGATCTCGCCGCGCAGGCAGTGCTCTTCGACTCGGACGAGAAGCGCCAGCTGATGACTGCCTTCTTGGAACGGAAGAAGAAGTGAGCGACCTTCCCGCGCGGGTCGGGGTGCTCGGCGGCGGCCGCATGGGCGCCGGCATCGCGCACGCCTTCCTCGTCTCGGGTTCGGCGGTCGCGGTGGTCGAGCGCGACGACGAGCAGGCGGAGGCCGCGCGCGATCGCGTGACGTCAGCAGCGCAGGTCAGCATCGACCGCGGCTCGACAGCTGAGACCCTGGAGTCGCTGACACATCGGCTCGCGATCGGAACCGACGATTCGCTCTTCGACGAGTGCGATCTCGTGATCGAGGCGGTGCCCGAGGAGTACTCGCTCAAGGTGGCGTCGCTGCGCCGCATCGAGGATCGCGTCGGCGCCGAGGTGCCGATCGCGAGCAACACCTCGTCGATCTCAATCGACGCGCTCGCTGCTGAGTTGCGGTTTCCGTCGCGCCTGCTCGGGCTGCACTTCTTCAACCCGGTACCGGCATCCGAGCTCGTCGAGGTCGTCGTCGGCACCGCGACCGAGCCGGGCATCGTCGAGCTGGCGCAGGGGTGGGTGGGCGCACTGGGTAAGACGCCGGTGACGGTACGCGATTCGCCCGGGTTCGCGTCGTCGCGGCTCGGGCTGGTCATCGGGCTCGAGGCGATCAGGATGCTCGAAGAGGGCGTCGCCTCGGCCGACGACATCGACGCGGCGATGGTGCTCGGCTACAAGTTCCCGGTCGGTCCGCTGCGGCTCACCGACATCGTCGGACTCGATGTGCGGCTCGGGATCGCCGAGTACCTGCACGCGCAACTGGGCGAGCGGTTCGCGCCGCCGCAGCTGCTGCGCGACAAGGTCGCCGCGGGCGAGTTGGGCCGCAAGTCGGGGCAGGGGTTTTTCAGCTGGCCCGCCGAGAGGGAGACACGATGACCGAGATACTGCCGAGCTACCTCAACGGCGGATGGTGGGTGCCGAAGTCTGACAAGGGCGCCACCCTCGTGCGGGATGCCTCGACCGGCGAGGTCGTCACCGCGGTGAGCACCGCTGGCGTCGACCTCGCGGGAGCGCTGGAGTATGCGCGCACGGTGGGTCAGGCATCCCTCGGTGCGTTCACCTTCCACCAGCGCGCACTACTGCTCAAAGAGTTTGCCCAGATTCTGACCGCGCGCAAAGACGAGCTCTACGTCCTGTCGTCACGCACCGGCGCCACGAAGAACGACTCGATGGTCGACATCGACGGCGGCATCGGTGTGTTGTTCACCTACGCGTCGAAGGGGCGCCGAGAGCTTCCCAACGCCCGCGTCTACGTCGATGGCCCGGTCGAGTCGCTGTCGAAAGACGGCTCATTCCTCGCGCGGCATATCTATTCTCGGCTCTCGGGTGTGGCCGTGCAGATCAACGCGTTCAACTTTCCGGTGTGGGGCTCGCTCGAGAAGTTTGCTCCGGCGTTCTTGGCTGGAGTGCCGAGTCTGGTGAAACCGGCGACGCCGACCGGGTATCTGGCCGAGGCATTCGTGCGCATCTTGGTCGATTCGGGGCGTCTCCCCGATGGCGCGCTGCAGCTCGTCTCGGGGAGCGTTCCCGAGCTCTTCGAGAACCTCCGGCTCGGCGACCTGGTGGCCTTTACCGGGTCGGCGTTGACCGCCGACCGGCTGCGCTCGAGCGAATCCGTGCGCACCGGCGGTGTTCGGTTCACCAACGAGACCGACTCGATCAACGCCTCGGTGCTCGGCGAGGCGGCGGTCGCGGGCACTCCTGAGTTCGACGCCTTCGTGCGCGGTGTCGTCACCGAGATGACGGTCAAGGCCGGGCAGAAGTGCACCAGCATCCGTCGCGTCATCGTGCCGCGCGGATCGGCGGATGCCGTGACCGCGGCGATCCAGGAGCGCATCGCCGAGCGCGTTGTCATCGGTGATCCGCGGGCAGAGGGCGTGACGATGGGGCCGCTCGCGTCGGTCGAACAGCGCGACGAGGTGCACCGTCAAGTCGGCAAGCTGCTCGACGCCGGGGGGCGCATCGTGGTCGGCAGCACTGATGCCCCCGCGGTCACCCACGTCGACGGTTCGGTTTCGGCCGACCCCGATGGCGCCTTCGTTTCGCCCGTGCTGCTGCGCTTCGACGACACCTCGACCGCTGCGGTACACGAGGTCGAGGCATTCGGCCCGGTCGCGAGTCTGCTCGTCTACGACACCCTCGACGAAGCCATCACCCTGGTCGGCAAGGGAGGCGGGTCGCTGGTCACCAGCATCGCCACGCACGATCCCGCCGAGGCGGTTGCCCTCATGACCGGGATCGCGCCCTTCAACGGCCGCGTGCTGGTGCTCGATCGCGACGACGCGCGCAGCTCGACCGGCCACGGATCTCCGGTGCCACACCTGGTGCACGGCGGGCCGGGTCGCGCGGGCGGGGGCGAAGAACTGGGCGGCATCCGTGCAGTGCTGCATCACATGCAGCGAACGGCGATCCAGGGCTCTCCGCAGATGCTCACCGCGATCACGGGAATCTGGCATGCCGGGGCGGTCTCGAACCAGGAGGGGCGGCATCCGTTCCGCAAGGCGCTCGAAGAGCTGACGCTCGGCGACAGCGTGGTCTCGGCCAGCCGCGAGGTGAC
>JBDUBG010000240.1:0-5271 GCA_040004215.1 Pseudolysinimonas sp.
CGATGATGCCGATCGGCATGGTGCTTCCTTCGGGTCTGGACGAACTGAGCTCGCGGGTTGCTACCCCATCACCCATCATGTCGCACGACTAACGCGGCAGATCACACACACGCGACCTGATCAGAGTGCGTCAGCGTCGGTGCGGCGAACGACTCTCAGCTCCCACGGTCGCAGCGGAGCCGCGAGCGAAGCGTCTGGGTAGTTGGCGAGGAGCACGCTCCCGCTGCGCCAGCCGCTGAGGTCGAGCGCGGATTCCACCTTCGTCTCGGTCGACGAGAAGTTGGCCACCACGAGCATGGCGGCGTCGCCGAGCCTCCGCTCGAAGGCGACCAGCGTCGGATGCTCAGCGGCGAGCATCGTGAAGTCGCCATCCGACACCACTGGATCGTCGTGTCGCAGTCGGATCAGGGCGCGATAGAACTCGAAAACCGACCCGGCGACCCCGACTTGGGCTGCCGCATTGATGCGCACGTGATTCGGGTTTTCGGCGATCCACGCCTGTCCTGAGGTAAAGCCGGCTCCCTGCTCTGCTGTCCACTGCATGGGAGTGCGGGCGTTGTCTCGGGCGGTCGCTCGCATCTCGTCGAGCACCTGCGCGTCGCTCACTCCCGGCTGTGCGGTCGCCAACGCGAAGTAGTTGAGCGACTCGATGTCTCGAAGCTGCGTGACACTCTCGAACGGCACGTTTGTCATGCCGAGCTCTTCGCCCTGATAGATGAACGGCGTACCGCGCTGCAGGTGGAGCACGCCGCCCAGCGCCATGGCCGACTGAGCCCAGAACTGTCCGTCATTGCCAAAGCGGCTCACCGCGCGCGGCTGGTCGTGGTTGTTCCAATAGAGACTGTTCCACCCCACCTCTGCCAGCCCGTCTTGCCACCGCTGCAAGGACTTCTTGAGGTCAAGGATGTTGAGGGTGCGGTGATCGAACTTGCCGCGAGGGCCGTGATCGAGGCCGACATGTTCAAACTGGAAGACCATGTCGAGCTCGTGGCGTGAGGGATCCGTAAACAATCTGGCCTGCTCAACCGTCACACCTGGCATCTCGCCGACCGTGACATATTCGCCATCCCGGGGAGCGAACACCGCCGCGTGCATCTCGTGCACAAACTCGTGCACCCGCGGCCCGTAGCCATAGTGCTCGAATCCATCGCCCCAGCGGCTCCCGGGGCGGATGACCCCGTCAGGAAGCGCGGGATCTTTCGAGATGAGGTTGATCACATCCATCCTGAAGCCATCCACCCCACGGTCGAGCCACCACGTCATCATCGAATAGACGGCCTGCCGAACCTCCGGGTTCTCCCAGTTGAGGTCGGGCTGCTTGCGCGAGAAGAGGTGCAGGTAGTACTCACCGGACGCCTCATCCAGATCCCACACCGGGCCCTGGAAGAACGACTCCCAGTTCGTGGGCTCTGCGCCCTCCTCGCCAGCCAGGTATCCCTCGCGCGGCTTGCGCCACCAGTACCAGTCGCGCTTCGGCGAGTCGGGGGACGAGGCGGATTCGACAAACCACTTGTGCTCGTCAGAGGTGTGATTCACCACCAGGTCCATCACGATCCGGATGCCACGACCGTGCGCCTCGGCGACGAGCGTGTCGAAGTCGGCCAAGGTCCCGAACATCGGGTCAACCGACTGGTAGTCGCTGATGTCGTAGCCGTTGTCATCGCCAGGTGAGGCATAGATCGGCGACAGCCAGATCGCATCCACTCCCAGCTTTTGCAGGTAGTCGAGTCGGCTGGTGATGCCCGGAAGATCGCCGATACCATCGCCGTTCGAGTCGGCGAAGCTGCGCGGGTAGACCTGGTAGATCACCGCTCGGCTCCACCACGCGGTCGCGCGCGCCGGGGTCGACCCGGCGAGCAACGTCAGGGGTGAGGTCACGAGGGTTCTCCGATCACGATGAGTTGCCAGACCGCGAGCTCGGGGAGCTGCACGGTGGCGTGCGTCCCCTCGACCACGACGCTCAACTCGATGAGTCGGCCTTCGGCATCGGGATCAGCGACTCGTACCCGTGGGGCGGATGCGCCGCTGAGCCGAAAGCGGAGCGTGCCGCTCTGGGGAGTGGGGGTCGATCGGGGCGCATCCCACTGCGCGTCTGACTGACCGCACAGGTTGATGAGATGAACGACGAGGGCATCGCCCACTGACGTCACCCGCCGCCACACGGCCCCGGGCACTGCCGCCGAGGTGGAGCGTGCTCCCTCGAACGTCACGTCGCAGTCGTCGTTGTACTCGCCGGCATACGAGGCGGTGACATCGATGACGTTGATCGGCATGAGCAACTGGTCGTGCTCCACCAGAAAGTCGTACCAGCGCTTCAGAAGCGCTGCCGTCGACGCCTCGACCACGTGGTTTCGCACGTAATACGGGTCGACCAAGATGCGGTCGGCCTCGCCCACGAGCAGCTGGGTCGCCCCATGCGAGAACAGCGTGGCCATCGTGAAGGCTGTCGCGAGATCCGACTCGCGAGCAGCTGCCGAGTCGTAGACGTGCTGGTAGGCCGCGATGACGGCGGGCTTGCCTGCCGCGACGGAACGGGCTCGCGCGACCACGGCACCGAGCGCACCCAGCGTGGTAGTCGGCTCCCACACCTCGATGTAGATCGCATCCTGAGCCGTTCGCGCGGTCGCCCAGGTCGGAAAGTCGTTGACGTTGTTGAAGACAAGTTGGCTGTCGGGCAGAGCGGTGCGAACTGCACCGATCAGCGAAACGAACGAGGCAGACACATTCACCCGCTGACCATCCGGGCGCTCTGCGCGCTTGGGATAGCCGTACTGATCGAGATGGAAGCCGTCGAACCCGACCCGCTGCGCCGACTCCTGCAGCTGGCGCGTGAAGCTCTGCTGCCAGTCGGCCGCGGCGGGGTCGACGAGAAACAGGAAGTCGCCCAAGCCGTACGGCTCACCCGTCGCCTGCAGGAGTGCATCGTGCTGCCACCCCGGCCACTCCTGTGGCCCGACCGCGTACACAGCGGCGTATCCGAGTGCCCGCGCGCCGACCGCTTGCACCGCAGCAACGAGGCTGCCCACCGTGGCGAGCGAGATCGGCTGATCGAGTGCATCGCGGTATTCCTCGCCACCCCCCAGCAGCTCGGCGTGGCGGTACGCCCAGTCATAGAACTGGATGTCGGTGAGATGCAGGCGGCGAACGAGGTCTGACACTCCCGCCAGGTCGCGCCCAGGGGAGTAGTCGACGACGAAGCCGTAGCGGAGACGCGCGCGGTCGTTGCCCGTGATCTCGATTGCCGTGCGGGCGACGCCATCGGGCGAGAGCAACTCGATGCCGTAACTGCCGATCTCAAGCCCGGTAAGACGAAGCTGTCCCGCTCCCTCATACGGGTGGCGCTGCACCGGGTCGCCGAGGCGGCGCACGATGAGCTCGCCCGACTCCGGCGCGTGGCGCACCTCGATCTCAACCGGTTCGCCTGGTGCGAAGTGAGACTGCACGGGAAGCAGTTCCGGCCCGGTCATCCCTTCACCGCGCCGGCGGTCAGGCCCTGCACGAAGTAGCGCTGAAAGACGAGGAACACGATGATCACCGGAATGACGGCGATCAGCGATGCGGCGAACACCAGGCCCCACTGGGTCGCGTGCTGCCCCTGGAAGTTGGCGATCGCGAGTGGAAGGGTCGCGTGATCGGTGCCGTTGATCATCGTCAGCGCGATCGGATACTCGTCCCAGCTGTTCAAAAAGGTGAAAATGACGGTGATCGCCAGCGCCGGACGAGCAAGAGGAAGGGCGAGACGCCAGTAGCGCGTCCACGCGTTTGCGCCATCGACCTGCATGGCCTGGTCGAGTTCCATGGGGATGGACGCGAGGAAGCCACGCAGGAGGAACGTGTTCAACGAGAGCGACCCCGCGATGTAGAAGAAGATCAGACCACCGAGCGAATCGAGCAGGTGCAGGTTCTTGGCGAGAATGAACTGCGGGATCAGCAGCATCACCGCGGGGATGGTGAGCCCTGCGAGCAGAAGACGGAAGATGAGTTCACGCCCGGGAAAATGGAACCGCGCGAATGCGAACGCCATCATCGAGCTGAGCAGCACCGATCCCGCGGTCGAGATGACCGCGACGACCAGCGAGTTGGCAAAGTAGAGCGCGAAGTTCTGGGTGCCGAGCGCATCCTGGTAGTTCTGCGTCGTCGCAGGATTCGGGATGAACTGCGGCGGCGTCGTCAACACGAAGGTCTGCGTCTGGAAGCTCGTCGACACCATGTAGAGGAACGGCGTGATCATCACGAACGCGCCAACGATGAGTACCGCATAGCGAAGAACGATGGGAGCTGCCATCGGCTGTTTGCCTCGGGACCGACGCGCAATCAACGCAGACGAGGTCATGCGATCTCCTCGCCGTCGTTGCTCCGCATGACCCGCAGTTGCACGACCGCCAAGACGAACACGAGCACGGCCAAAATGACCGCGAGCGCTGACG
The DNA here is from genome assembly GCA_040004215.1 of Pseudolysinimonas sp. Taxonomy (GTDB): domain Bacteria; phylum Actinomycetota; class Actinomycetes; order Actinomycetales; family Microbacteriaceae; genus Lysinimonas. Next base: position 4,428 of record JBDUBG010000240.1, read on the forward strand.
CGTAGCCGAAGTCGGTATAGCTGAAGGCCTGCGTGTACATGTAGGTGAGCACGACGTCCGTTTGCCCGATCGGGCCGCCCCCGGTGATCAGCTGAACTGACGTGAAGACGTTGAGCCCACCGATCACCAGCATCACCGAGATGAACACGGTGGCGGGATTGATCGCCGGAAGGGTGACGGCGCGGAACCGCTGCCAACGGTTCGCGCCATCCATCTCGGCTGCTTCCTCGAGCGATTCGGGGACGCCCTGGAGGGCAGCAAGGTAGATCATCATCGACCACCCAATGCCTTTCCAGATGCCGAGCAGGCAGATGACGACCAGAGCGCTCCCCCGTTCGGCAAGCCACGAGGTGTTGCTCGCTTCGAGGTGGAGAAAGTCATGAAGGGTGAAGTTGATGAGCCCGCTGTCATCGAAGAGAAACTTGAACAGGAGTGACACGACAACCCAGCTCGTGACCACGGGCAGGTAGAACAACGCGCGGAACACCGGTTGGGAGGGGCTCTTTCGCTTGAGCAGAAGGGCGATCCCGAGGCCGAGAGCGATCTGCGGGATGACGGTGGCCACCATGTAAATGCCGCTGTTCGACAGGCTCAGCCAGAAATGCGGGTCTTGGAACGCGCGGACGTAATTGTCAATCCCGCTCCAGCGGCTCAGTGCGCTGTTGAAGACGTTCCACTTGTAGAGACTCATCTGGAATGCCGACAGGGCCGGCCAGATGATGGCGACGACGAAGATGACGATGCCGGGGAGCAGAAAGAGGTAGGGCGTGGAGGTGATGCGCCTTCGACGCATCGGGGAGGCGACCCGGCGCTGTGGTGAGAGCCAAGTTGCTAGCTTCCCGCC
>JBDUBG010000322.1:0-1589 GCA_040004215.1 Pseudolysinimonas sp.
GCACCTCGGGCGAGCAGCGCCTCAGCGACTTCATGCTGTGGCAGAGCGCGCACAGTGAGTTCTACTTTGTCGACGCTCTCGGTCCCGATCTGCGCGAGGTCGACTTTCTGCGAGCGCTGCGTAACTATGCGACGCGCGACCGCCGCTACGGGCAATGATGGTGCGATGAACCGCGCATCGCTGAGCACGGGAGCGCTGAGCATCTCAGCGCTGAGCATCGACGACTACGCGGCGCGCTTCGACGAGGAGCCCGGCTACCTCGACTTTTCTCGCGTCGGTCCGGTGGGTCGCACGGTGCAAGAGGAACTCACCGGTCAGTACGCCGCTCTCGGGCACGGCCGCTTCGGCGCGCTCGACGGGGTCATGCAGCAGGGCGATCGAGTGAACTCAGCGGTTGCGGCATTGACCGGATTCCGCCCAGAGCAGATTGTCTTTCAGCCGAACACCAGCCAGGGCCTGATGCACGTGATGTTCGGCATCACCGGCGGTGTCGCCCTGTCTCCTGCGGAGTTTCCCAGCCTGACCTTCGCCGCCACGCGAGCGGCTCAGTCGCTCGGGGTGCTCACCCCCAGCTGGCTCGAAACCGACCACGGGCGGGTGACTCCCGGCAACCTCCGCGAGCAGTTGAACAGCTCGATTGTCGCCGTCGGGGTGAGCCTGGTCGACTTCCGCACCGGGTACCTGGCTGATCTCGAAGGTATCCGTCAAGTGATCGGCGACCGCCTGCTGATTGTCGACGCATCGCAGTGCTTCGGCATTGTGGATGCTCCGTGGCACCTCGCAGACGCGGTGGTCGCGGGCGGGCAGAAGTGGCCGCGCGCGGGCTGGGGCACTGGATTCCTCGCCCTCAGCGACCGCGCCCGCGAGCACCTGACGCCGGTTTGGTCCGGGTTCACCGGCACGGACGTCGTGGGCACTCCGCTCGACGAGGTGCCGGATCCGACGGCCACGACCGCCGCGTTCCAGGTGAGCAACTCGGACCCGATCGCGCAGGCTCGGCTGGCGGCATCCCTCGAAGAGATTGCACGAGTTGGTGTGCCCGTGATCAACGCGAGGATCGCTGAGCGTGTCTCGCGCGTCATCGAGCTCGCCGATGAGTTCGCGATTCCGGTCACCTCGCCGCGTGCCGAGGCGGAGCGCGCCGGCATCGTCGTGATTGAGCCGGCGCTCGACCAGCTCACGGTGCTGACCGCCTCGCTGCACAACCACGGCGTGACCGCCACCACCCGACAAAACAGTGTGCGCCTCAGCGCTCACGTCTCGACCGACGACGAGACCTTCAGCATGCTGCGGGCGGCGTTCGTGTCGTTCGGAACCGCGACTTCGGTCTAGTTCGCCTGCCGGTACCACCCAGGCGGTGTGTCGCAACGCCGGTGTCACAGACCCTGGCTTAGCTTCGAGCTATTGGACACGGTGTCTGATCGGAGCGGCCACATAAGTTCGCTTCGCAACAACCGGCCGCTTCGCCAACAGGATCCGGATGGCCTCCGCGCCACTCGGGGATGGAGTGGTAGTGCCAGCGCTCAACGAACCCCTGCAGAAGTCCACCAGCACCACGACTCAGAAGCAGGGGGAGCGCACCTACGTGC
>JBDUBG010000296.1:0-5269 GCA_040004215.1 Pseudolysinimonas sp.
AGGAACTGTTGGCTCGGGATGACGTGGACTACGTCTCGGTCAAGGTCTCGTCGGTGGTCAGCCAGCTCTCGATGTGGGGCTTTGACGAAACCGTCGCCCGAGTCGTCGAGCGCCTGACGCCGCTGTATGAGCAGGCAGCGGCATCCAAGAAGACGAAGTTCATCAACCTCGACATGGAGGAATACCGCGACCTCGATCTGACCATCTCGGTGTTCACCGCGCTGCTCGAACAGCCAGCCTTGACCAACCTCGAGGCGGGGATCGTGCTGCAGGCGTATCTGCCCGACTCGGTCGCGGCGCTCGACAGGTTGATGGCATGGGCTCGGCATCGAGTCGCCGACGGGGGTGCCGGCATCAAGGTGCGCATCGTCAAGGGCGCGAACCTCGCGATGGAGAACGTCGACGCGACCGTGCACGGTTGGCCGCTTGCCACCTGGTCGAGCAAGCGTGAGACCGACACCAACTACAAGCGTCTGCTGACGCGAGCCTTCACCCAGCAGAACACGGATGCGGTGCGCATCGGCGTCGCGGGCCACAACCTCTTCGACCTCGCCTTCGCCTGGCTGCTGGCACAGAAGCGCGGGGTGCAGCACCGGGTCGAGGTCGAGATGCTGCTGGGCATGGCAACTGCGCAGGCGGCTGCCGTCCGCAAAGAGACCGGCGGGCTGCTGCTGTACACGCCCGTCGTGCACGCGGGCGAGTTTGATTCGGCCATCAGCTATCTGGTGCGCCGCCTGGAAGAGAACGCGTCGAGCGAGAACTTCATGTCAGGAGTCTTCGAACTCGATGACCCGAAGATCTTCGCGCGCGAGGCCGACCGGTTCGCGGAATCGCTCGCCGACCTCGACGAGCAGGTGCCTGCTGCGAGGCGCGTGCAAGACCGCCTGCATCCCGAGCTCCCGACGGCGCTCCTCAGCTTCGAGAACGAACCCGATACCGATCCGGCTATCGCCGTTAACCGCGAGTGGGGGCGCGCGATCCTGGAGCGGAGCCTGAAGACCCAGCTGGGCGTGGCGACCCTGGCGACCTCGACGGTCACCGATCGCGAGGCACTGCTGCAGCGCGTTCGTGACACGGCGGCCGCCGGACAAGACTGGGGCCGCACCAGTGGGGCAGACCGCGCAGATCTGCTCGATCGGGTGGGCGAGGTGCTGTCGGTCTTCCGCGGACGTCTGATCGAGGTGATGGCCGCCGAGACCGGAAAGACCATCGCTGAGGCGGATGTCGAGGTCAGCGAAGCGGTTGACTTCGCGCACTACTACGCGGCGCGCGCTCGTGAACTCGACGGTTTCGAGGGGGCAAGGTTCGTGCCGGAGTCGCTCACGCTCGTCGTGCCGCCATGGAACTTTCCGGTCTCGATCCCTGCCGGTGGGGTGCTGTCGGCTCTCGCAGCGGGGAGCGCCGTGCTGCTCAAACCCGCACCGCAGGCTCGGCGCAGCGGTGCGGTGCTGGTCGAGGCGATCTGGGAGGGTGGCATCCCGCGCGCGGTGTTCGGGTTGGTGGATGTCGACGAGGGTGACCTCGGCCAGGCGCTCGTCACCGCTCCCGAGATCGGCCGAGTGGTGTTGACCGGCAGCTACGAGACAGCAGCTCTTTTCCGCTCGTGGAACCCGCAACTGCCGTTGCTGGCGGAGACCAGCGGCAAGAACTCGATCATCGTGACGCCCGGCGCCGACCTCGACCTGGCGGTGAACGACGTGGTCAAGAGCGCGTTCGGCAATGCAGGGCAGAAGTGCTCGGCCGCTTCGCTCGTGATTCTGGTCGGATCGGTCGCGAAGTCTGAGCGCTTCCGTCGCCAACTTGCCGACGCGACCAACACCCTGGCAGTCGGCTATCCGAGCGACCCGGCCACCCAGATGGGGCCGGTCGTCGAGAAGGTGCAGGGAAAGCTCGCTCGCGGGCTCACCGTGCTCGCCGAGGGCGAAAGCTGGCTGGTGAAGCCGCGGCAACTCGACGAGACCGACCGGCTCTGGTCGCCGGGTGTGCGCGACGGCGTTGCCCCGGGCAGCGAGTTTCACCTCACCGAGTACTTCGGTCCGGTGCTGGGGATTATGGAGGCCGCAACGCTCGGCGAGGCCTTCGAGTTGCAGAACGCGGTGGCATACGGACTCACCGCTGGCATCCACTCGCTTGACCCCGAGGAGGTCGCCGCCTGGCTGTCTCGCGTGCAGGCGGGCAATCTCTATGTCAACCGGCCGATCACCGGCGCGATCGTGCGACGCCAGCCTTTTGGCGGCTGGAAGCGCTCAGCAGTCGGGCCGGGCGCCAAGGCGGGTGGGCCCAACACCCTGTTCACACTCGGCTCCTGGCAGCCGATGCCAGCAGCAGAGAGTGGTGAGCTGCATCTCGACGGCGTGAACTCCCGGGTCACCGCGGTGATCGAGGCGTCGCAGCCCGCCCTCGACTACCTCGAGTTTGAGACCGTGCGCCGGGGCGTGCTCGCTGACGCCCTGGCATGGGAGCAAGAGTTTTCGGTGGCCCGCGACGTCTCTGACCTGGGAGTCGAGCGCAACGTGTTTCGCTACCGCCCGACGGCGGTCACTGTCCGGCTAGCCGAGGGGGGCTCGCTGGCCGAGCTCGTCCGCGTGCTGGCGGCGGGAGTGCTCGCCCGGTCGCCGATGCGGGTCAGCTCTGCGGTCCCGGTGCCCGCGGGATTGCTGCCGTTGATCGGTGCTGCCGATCTGGGCGGCGAACTGTTGCTCGGCATCCAGTCGCTGACGATCGAATCGGATGCCGCGTTCGCCGCCCGAGCGCACAGCGCGCTCCCGGCGCGGGTGCGTCTGGTAAGTGGGCAGGAGTCGACGGCCGCCGCCGATCTGGCCGCCGCGCTCGACGGCAGCCCGGATGTCGCGATCTGGTCTGGACCCGTGACCAGCGCCGGACGCATCGAATTGCTGCCGTTCTTGCGCGAGCAGGCCATCTCGATCACCGCCCACCGCTTCGGTAACCCGGACCGGGGGATGATCGGGCTGCAGCTCTGAGCCGTGTTCTGGATGCCTAGGCTGGAAGGGTGACCCACGACATCCCGAACCTTCTGCTCAACACCGGTGCGTCGATTCCGCAGTTGGGGTTGGGCACCTCCCCGTTGAACGACGCTGACGCCGCGGATGCCGTCGCGTCGGCCGCCGAACTCGGCTACCGGCACGTCGACACCGCAACGAGGTACGGCAACGAGGCGGGCGTCGGCGAGGGCCTGCGTCGAAGCGGACTGCCGCGCGAGGACTGGTTCGTCACCACCAAGCTCGACGGCGAATTTCAGGGCGGTGGCAAAGCGGTCGGCGGCCTCGAGGCGGCGCTCGACCGGATGGGCCTTGAGTACGTCGATCTGCTCCTCATCCACTGGCCGCTTCCCCAGCGCGGCCTCTTCGTCGACACCTGGCGCACCTTCGAGATGCTTCACGCAGACGGCCGCGCCCGCGCGATCGGCACCTCGAACTTCACGGCCGCGCACTTGGAGGTTCTTCTTGCCGAGACCGAGGTCGTGCCCGCGGTGAATCAGTTGCAGATCAGTCCGGCGATCCCCCGAGAGCAGCAGCGCGCGTTCGACAGCGCTCACGGGATCGTGACCGAGTCGTGGAGCCCGCTCGGCGGTACAGACGGGTCCATCCTCGGGTCGCCGGTGCTCGCCGCGATCGGGCACAAGCACGAGAAGTCGCCAGCGCAGATTGTGTTGCGCTGGCACACTCAGAACGGGCTCGTGGCCATTCCCCGGAGCGCGAGGCCCGAGCGCATGGCCCAGAACCTCGCCATCTTCGACTTTGAACTCGACGCAGACGACCTGACAGCTCTCGCGACCATGTCACTGGGCCCGGATGCCGGGGTCGACTCGGACCGCATCGGTCACTGAGCAGCGGGCGGTCACGACGGCGCATGCGCCTCGAGAAACTCGTAGACCTCGGTCAGGTCGACTCCAGTGAACGTTCCGGTCGGCATCGCCGCCAACAGGGATGACTCGAGCCGGGCGCTGGGCCACGCCTTGCCTGCCCAGCGTTCCGCCAGCCCGGTCGGGGGCTGGCGGCAACAGATCGGGTCGGGGCAGCCAGACACCATGCGTCGCGTCGTGTCCCGCCCGCGGAACCACTTGGCGTGGGCGAACGGCGTTCCGACGCTCACCGAGAAGACCCCGCTCGCCGTGTTCTGGATGCTGGAGGTACACCACGAAGTGCCAGCCGGCTTGTCCGTGTATTGGTGGTACGGGCTGAAGCGATCTTCGACGTCGAACACCTGTCTGGCGCTCCATTTGCGGCAGACGAACTGGCCCTCGACCGAGCCGAGCGCGTCGGTGGGGAAAGCCACGCCGTCGTTCTCGTACGCCTTCGAGAGGGCGCCGCTTTCGTGCACCTTGAGAAAGTGCACGGGCAGCCCGAGGTGCTGCGTTGCCAGGTTCGTGAAGCGGTGGGCCGCGGTCTCGTAGCTGACCGCGAAGGCATCCCGCAGGTCTTCGACCGACAGCTCGCGCGCCTCCTTGGCCGCCGTCAAGAAGACGACGGCGCTCTGTTCTGGCAGCATTAGCGCGCCGGCCAGATAGTTGGTCTCGACCCGCTGCCGCAGAAACTCGGCGAAGTCGTGCGGTTCGGGGCTTCCGAGTACGTGTGCGGCCAGCGCTTGCAGCAACTCGGATCGGGGGTCGCCTGCACTCTGCCGCACGGGCAGGTAGATCCTCCCGTTGGCCTGGTCGGTCACGCTCCGTGTCGTGCTCGGCAGATCGGCCACATAGTGAAGCGTGAAGCCGAGGTGCGCGGCCAGGTCAGAAGCAGTGCGTTGCGAGAGCGGACCACCGCGGTGCCCGACGGCGTGCAGAAGCTCGCGGGCGGTCTTCTCCAGTTCGGGAAGGTAGTTGTTGTGCTTGCGTTGCTCGGCGCGTAACTCGGTGTTGGCTCGCCGGGCCTCTTCGGGGGTAGCCGCGCGCTCGCGGTGCAGGCGCTCCAGCTCGTCGTGCAGCGCGAGGATCGTCTCGATCGCCTCGTCGCTCAGGGTTTTGCGCACGGGCAGGGAGGGCAGCGGCAGGCTGGCGTACAGGGGGCCACGTTGCGCGCGCTCGAGTGCAATCTCGAGGGCCGCGCGCTGGGACGGCGGCTCGGCGTTCAGCAACTCGTCGAGTGTCACGCCGAGCGCGCGCGAGAGTTTCTGCAGCTCGCCCAGCTTGAGCTCACGCTTGCCGTTCTCGATGACCGACAGCTGCGATGGCGCGCGGCCGATCGCGGTGGAGAGGGCGTCGAGGGTGAGGCCGCGGTCCAGCCTGAGTTGCCGGATACGACGGCCGATCGTG
>JBDUBG010000132.1:0-5261 GCA_040004215.1 Pseudolysinimonas sp.
AGGGCACCAACCTGGTCAAGCTGGACGAAATCGAGGCGCACTTCCGCTCGCGGGTGCGTGACCTCGTCCGGATCCCATACGACCCCGAGTTGGCTGCCGGTTCCGTGGTGCGCTACTCGGCACTGAAGCCTTTCACCCGGACATCGGCGCGTGAACTTGCCGCTCTCGTGATGGACGGGCTCCCCGCCCGCCGCGACGCCTGAGTTCGCGATGACAGAACGACAGATCCGCCTTTTCGGCGACCCGGTCCTGCGCTCGAAGGCCGACCCCATCGTCGTCACGCCCGGAGATGCACGCACCAACGCTCTCGTCGATGACCTCATCGACACGGTAACTGCGCCCGGTCGGGCAGGAGTTGCCGCTCCGCAGATTGGCGTGGGGTTGCGGGCATTTAGCTACAACATCGATGGCGACATCGGATACGTCATCAACCCGACCCTTGAGGTCTCGGGTGACCCAGAACTGGTCGATGAGGGCTGCCTGTCGGTGCCGGGTTTCTACTTTCTCCGCATGCGGCACCCGTTCGCGCGCGTCACCGGGGTGGATGCCGCAGGCCGCGAAGTCGTCGTCGAGGGTGACGGTCTCATGGCGCAGGCCCTGCAACACGAGACCGACCATCTCGACGGCAAGCTCTATATCGAGGGCCTCGAGCCCGACGTCAAACGCGACGCCATGCGGGCGATTCGCTCGGCCGAGTGGTTCCGCCAGTAGCGGCTACCCGACTCCCAGCGATTCGGTGATGGGCGCTGCCGTGTACATCCCATCGATGACGTCGGCGTAGTCCTTCATGATCGGACCGCGCTTGATGCTCATCTTGGGGGTGAGGTGGCCGCTGTCTTCTGTGAAGTCGCGCGGCAGAATGACGAACTTGCGGATCGACTCTGCGCGGGACACACGGGCGTTCGCGGCATCCACCGACTTCTGGATCTCGGCGATCACCTTCGGGTTCGTGCAGGCCTGTTTCGGGGTCAGGTCAGCAGACTCGCCGTTGTTCCGCAGCCAGACCGGCAGCATTTCGGCGTCGAGCGTGACCAGCGCGGCGATGAAGGGCCTCTTGTCGCCCACGACGACAACCTGGCTGATCAGGGAGTTCGACCTGATCGGGTCTTCGAGCCCAGCCGGAGCGACGTTCTTGCCGCCCGCCGTGACGATGATCTCTTTCTTGCGGCCGGTCACCGTGAGGTAGCCGTCTTCGTCGAGCGCGCCAATGTCACCGGTGTGGAACCAGTCGCCCTGCATGACCTCCGCGGTGGCTTCTGCGTTGTTCCAGTAGCCGCCGAACACGTCGATGCCCTTGACCAGAATCTCGCCGTCATCGGCGATCTTCACACCGACCCCCGGCAGCGCGGGGCCGACGGTACCGATCTTGAACTTCGACACCAGGTTCACGGTCGCCGGAGCTGTCGTTTCGGTGAGCCCGTAGCCCTCCAGGATCTTGACCCCGAGGCTGCGGAAGAAGTGGCCGAGGTAGGTGCCGAGCGGCGCCGATCCCGAGACGGCGAACTTGATGTTGCCGCCCATCGCTGCGCGCAGCTTGCTGTAGACCAGCCGGTCGTAGACGGCGAACTTGAGCTTGAGACCGAGGGGCACCGAACCGGCGTCGAGCGCCTTCGAGTGGTCGACGGCGACGTGCGCCGCCGCGCGGAAGATCTTGCCACGGCCTCCGGTCTCGGCCTTCTGCTCAGCTGAGTTGTAGACCTTCTCGAACACACGCGGAACGGCCAACAGGAAGGTCGGCTTGAAGCTGCCCAGTGAGGGCAACAGTTGCTTGGTGTCTGCCTGGTGCCCCACCTTGACGCCGGTGTGCACGGCGAGGATCGAGATGAAGCGCGCGAACACGTGAGCCGTCGTGATGAACAGCAGGGTGGATGAACCGGGCCCGACCACTTCGCCCATCGCGACTCCGGCGTTGCGGCACAGTTCGACGAAGTTCGAGTGCGAAATGATGCACCCCTTCGGGCGCCCGGTGGATCCCGAGGTGTAGATCAGTGTGGCCAGATCGGACCCCTTGGCGATGCTGCGGCGCGTCTCGACTTCGGCGTCGGTGACGCCGGTGCCGCCCGCCACGAGCTTGTCGAGGTCGCCCAGTCCCATCTGCCAGACCTTGGTGACCTGCGGCAACTCGCTGCGCACCTCATCGAACTTGGCGAAGTGGTCAGCCGTCTCGAGGATGATCGCCGACGCCCCAGAATCTTCAAGATTGAACTGAAGCTGCGCGGGAGCAGAGGTCTCATAGATCGGAACCAGTACCGCACCAGCGAACCAGGTGGCGAAGTCGACCAAGGTCCACTCGTAGCGCGTCTTGCACATGAAACCGATCTTGTCGCCGGGCATGATGCCCGCGGCGATCAGGCCCTTGGCGAGTGCGACCACCTGGCGGTGGAACTCGGCAACAGAGATGTCGCTCCAGCCGCCGTCGGCGGTGGGGAGCGAGAAGAGCGGCGCATCCGGTGCGGCGGCGAGACGACCCAACAGAAGATCAGTGGTGTTCGCCTCCGGGTCAGCGGGGACAACGGCAGGTGTGAAGTACTCGTTCACGGCAACTCCTTCGGTACCGGTCAGTTCGTACACTCCACCTTAGATCCTTAGGTGTGAGACTGCCTGGAGACGCCTGCGTCGGTGCGTTCCCGGACGTCGGTAGAGTCGAAACCCGTGCATGCCATCGGAATCGACATCGGCGGAACCAAGATCGCTGGCGCCCTCGTCAGCGAATCTGGCGAGATCGTTCGCACGGCGCGGCGGCCAACGCCTGCCGGCGATCCGGTCGCGATCGTCGACAACGTGGTCGAGTTGATCACCTCGCTCGGTGCGGGCGAAGACGTGATCGCGGCAGGAGTTGCTGCCGCAGGATTCGTTGATGCCACGCAGTCGCTGGTCTACTACGCGCCCAACATCAACTGGCGCTCCGAACCATTTCGCGCCCGTCTCTCTGAACGGTTGCCGGGCATCGACATCACGGTCGACAATGATGCAAATGCCGCGGGCTGGGCCGAGTATCGCTTTGGCGGCGGCCGCGGCGCCACTGACATGACGATGCTCACGATCGGCACCGGTGTCGGGGGAGCGGTGATCGCCGACAGTCGCTTGCTGCGCGGTGGTTTCGGCGCGGCGGGCGAGGTCGGTCACCTCCGTGTTGTGCCGGGTGGCCTGCCGTGTGGATGCGGCCAGCGCGGCTGCATCGAGCAGTACGGGTCTGGTCGAGCGCTGCTGCGTTACGCCAACGAGATCGCGGATGCCGGCGGCATCGGTCTCGGCCTCGCAGAAGCGCGCTCAACCGATGGCGAGCTCGGCGGCGACAACGTCGCCCGGCTCATCGGGGATCACGATCCCGGTGCCCTTGCCGCACTCCGCGAGCTCGGCTCATGGCTGGGTCACGCCTGCGCATCCATCGGTGCCGTGCTCGACCCGCAGCGATTCGTGTTCGGCGGGGGAGTCGCCGCCGCGGGCGACCTGCTGCTCGAGTCGATCCGCGAGTCGTTCCTGGCGCACCTGCCGGCCCGGGGGTTCCACCCGGAACCGAGCTTCTCGGTCGCCGAGTTGGTCAATGACGCGGGTGTTGTCGGGGCCGCCGACCTGGCTCGTCTTCATGCCCGCGGCCGGTCGACCGCCTCGGCTCGCTAGACTTTCGACGACGTCGGGAGGTCGCGTGCTGTACTGGTTCTTGAAGACCGTCGTCATTGCCCCCTTCGCCAACTCAGTGTTCCGGCCATGGTCGCGCGGCGATGAGAACGTCCCAGCAGCTGGCGCGGTGATCTTCGCGAGCAATCACCTGTCATTCGTCGACTCGGTGTTTCTCCCGGTCGCGGTCAGGCGCCCAATCAGCTTTCTCGCCAAGAGCGAATACTTCACCGGCAAGGGAATCATCGGCTGGGTGCTGAAACACTTCTTCCTCGGAATCAACCAGTTGCCGATCGACCGCTCCGGCGGCAAGGCGTCTGAGGCATCGCTGAACTCCGGCCTCGAGCACCTCGCGAAGGGCGGCCAGCTCGGCATCTATCCCGAGGGCACCCGCAGCCCCGACGGTCGGTTGTATCGCGGTCGCACCGGGGTCGCTCGGATGATTCTCGAGTCCGGTGCCATGGTCGTTCCGGTGGCGATGATCGACACCGAAAAGGTGATGCCGACCGGGTCGAAGTTTCCGAAGGTACATCGAGTGGGAGTCGTGTTCGGCGAACCGCTCGACTTCAGTCGCTTCGCCGGCATGGAAGGTGACCGCTTCGTTCTGCGCTCGATCACCGACGAGATCATGTACGAGCTGTCTCGCATCAGCGGCCAGGAGTACGTCGACGTGTACGCCTCATCGGTGAAGAAGACCTCGAAGAGCGGGATCGATCGCCGCGCCGCTGCCGCTGGAGCGAAAGCCACTTCAGCGAAGGCCTGAGTCACCCCTCCAGCCCAGATCGTCGTCGGTCTCGTGCGTGTGCCGAGCACGTCAGCGTCGCCCCGACCGCTCTTATAGGCTGAATGGCTGGGGCGTTCGCCCCGCACAGCGCAGAGGAAACCCGTGTCAAACCCGTCAGAGACCATCGTGCAGGCCGATCCGAGTGTGATCGCCGGTCTCGACTATTGGCGCCAACTTCCGATCAAGCAACAGCCTGCCTGGCCGGATGCTGCGGCTGTCGCCGAGGCGTCAGCGGAGCTCTCGACGCTCCCGCCGCTGATCTTCGCGGGTGAGGTCGACATTCTGCGCGACCGCCTCGCCCGTGCCGCCCGCGGCGACTCGTTCCTGCTCCAGGGTGGGGACTGTGCGGAGACATTCGCGGGCGCCACCGCCGAGCAGATCCGCAACCGGCTCAAGACGCTGCTGCAGATGGCGGTCGTGCTGACATACGGCGCCTCGATGCCGATCGTCAAGATGGGCCGCATGGCTGGGCAGTTCGCCAAGCCGCGCTCAAGCGACGATGAGACCCGCGGCGACGTGACGCTGCCTGCCTACCGCGGCGACATCGTGAACGGCTACCCGTTCACGTCCGAATCGCGCCAGGCCGATCCGCACCGGCTGATTCAGGGGTACCACACCTCCGCGTCGACGCTGAACCTGATCAGGGCATTCACGCAGGGTGGCTTCGCCGACCTGCGCGAGGTGCACAGCTGGAACAGGGGCTTCGCCAGCAACCCGGCGAACCAGCGCTACGCCAGCCTTGCCTCAGAGATCGATCGCGCCGTCAAGTTCATGGAGGCGGCTGGCGCCGACTTCGACGAGCTCAAGCGCGTCGAGTTCTACACCAGCCACGAGGGCCTGCTGATGGACTACGAGCGGC
>JBDUBG010000163.1:0-5259 GCA_040004215.1 Pseudolysinimonas sp.
TACAGCACCGCGAGGATCGCGAGGTTCGACGGCAGCGGGGTCACCCCAGCGGCGACCTGGGCGAGCGACACGACCCACGCGACGGTGAGCGACAATGCGGGAGACAGACGACGGAGCGCCAGGGCAGCACCCATGCCGAAGGCGACCGCGAACCGGCTCGCGTCGATCCCGCCACTGACCCCGTTGATCAGGAACCACGCGCCCGCAATGACGAGGTCGACGGTGAGCTGCAGGGAGCTCAACTTGCGGATCATCCCCCCACGCTACGGGCGGCTGCGGTCGTCTCGTGCGATTCTCGTGCCGGAATCACCCTGGTGGCCGCGAAATCATCCTCGCGATGTACGGTCGATGGGGAGGGTGAGACTGAAGATGACGAGCCAGGTAGCCGCTGTTGATCCGCGCCCGGCGGCCACCGTGCTGCTCGTGCGCGATGATCCCTTCGAGGTGCTGATGGTGCGCCGTCGACAGGGAGGCACCTTCTCGAACGCGCTGGTCTTTCCCGGCGGTGTCATCGAGACAAGTGACGCGGATGCCGCCTGGCTCCCCCACCTAGACGGCGCCTCCGATCTCGACACTCAGGCCCGTGCCACGCGGGTGGGAGCGCTACGCGAGACCTTCGAGGAGGCCTCGATCCTGGTCGCACAGCGCACCGACGGCTCGCCTGTCGCGCCCGGACCACCCGACGACGGCTCGCCATTTCGCGAGCTGGTCGCCCGGCGTGACGTGCTGCTCGCCCTGGGAGAGCTGCATCTTTTCGGCCGCTGGGTGACGCCCGAGATCGAGCCTCGGCGCTTTGACGCGGCCTTCTTCCTGTGCCGCGCGCCAGAAGGTCAGCTCGCCAGACAAGACGACGGCGAGACGGTCGGATTCGAGTGGGCGGCCCCGGCCGAACTGCTCGCCCGCGCGGCAGCCGGCGAACGCTCGCTCCTGTTTCCGACGCTGATGAATCTGCGACGCCTCGCGGAGAGCGACGACACCGCGTCAGCACTCGCCGCCGCCGATGCTCGACCGATCGTGCGGGTCGAGCCAGTGGCGTGGCGCGACGGCGACCGCGTGGTGATCACGGTGCCTGAAGATGCCGGCTACGGCGTCACAGAACACGTGATCGAGTTGCCCGCCACCGACACCTAGAACCCGAGTCGCCCGAGCAGCTTCGGATCGCGCTGCCACTCTTTGGCCACTTTGACTCGCATCGACAAGAACACCTGCTTACCGACCAACGGCTCGATCGCTGCCCGGGCGCGCGCTCCGACCTCCTGAAGCCGCTCGCCGCCGTGGCCGATCACAATGCCCTTCTGGCTGTCGCGCTCGACCCAGAGGTTCGCGTAGATCTCGAGCAAATCTTTGTCGTCGCGCTCGACCATGTCGTCGATGGTGACCGCGAGCGAGTGTGGCAGTTCATCGCTGACGCCCTCTAACGCGGCCTCGCGCACGAGTTCGGCGACGCGGTGCTCGAGACTCTCGTCGGTGATCGCGTCGTCGCCGTAGAGCGGGGGGCCGACCGGCAGCATGCCCATCAACTGGGTCAGGAGCACGTCGAGTTGGACGCGCTTTCCCGGGGCGTCAAGAAATGCCGACACGGGAATCACCGCATCCCAGTCGCGCAACTCGTTGATCGCGAGAAGCTGCTGCACCACTGCTGGCCGCGATGTGGTGTCGATTTTGGTGACGATGGCGACCTTTTTCGCACGTGGGAAGGCATCCAGTTGCTGGTTGATGTAGCGGTCGCCTGGCCCGATCTTCTCGTTGGCGGGCACACAGAAGCCGATGATGTCGACGTCGCCCAGTGTCGCCTGCACCACGCTGTTCAGGCGTTCTCCGAGCAGCGTGCGCGGGCGGTGCATGCCGGGAGTGTCGACGATGATCAGTTGGCCATCAGGCGTGTGCACAATGCCCCGGATCGCGTTGCGGGTGGTCTGCGGCTTCGACGAGGTAATCGCCACCTTCTCGCCGACGAGTGCGTTCGTGAGGGTCGACTTGCCGACGTTGGGGCGCCCGACGAACGTGACGAAGCCGGAGCGGAACGTTTCGGTCACGAAGGCTTCCGCTCTTCCTGTGTGGGTTCGAACGAGGCCACGACGTCGCGCAGCGAACTGTCGCGCTCGACGAGAACCGTGGTGAGGTGCTTGCGCCGCCCTTCGGTGCGCTCCGCCGTGATCACGAGGCCTGAGACCGTCGCAGCCGAGCCGGTGACGGGCAGGCGCCCGAGTGCTTTGGCGAGCAGACCGCCCACCGAATCGACGTCGTCGTCGTCGAGCTCGATCCCGAACAAATCACCGAGTTCATCGGTCGGCAGCTTCGCGCTGACGCGATAGAGCCCGTCGCTCAGCTTGGTGACCTCGGTCTCTTCACGGTCGTACTCGTCTGAGATGTCTCCGACCAGCTCTTCGATCAGATCTTCGAGGGTCACCAGGCCGGCAATGCCCCCGTATTCGTCGACCACCATCGCGAGATGATTCGACTCGAGCTGCATTTGGCGCAGAGTCTCATCTGCCTTCTTCGACTCCGGCACGAACAGGGCTGGCCGAGCAAGCATGTCTGCCGTGGTCTTCGCTGCATCCTGAGGTCGTTCGTGGGTGAGGCGCGCGACATCGCGCAGGTAGAGGACGCCGACCACCTCGTCAGCGTCTTTGCCGATCACCGGCATGCGCGAAACACCTGTTGAGAGAAATTGCCCCATCGCCGCGCCAATGGTGGTGTCGTCGTCGACCGTGATCATGTCGGTACGGGGCACCATCACTTCGCGCACTACCGTGTCGTTGAACTCAAAGATCGAGTGGATCAGTTCACGGTCGTCCTCTTCGAGCACGTCGAGCTCAGTCGCTTCGTCGACCATGCTGAGGAGTTGCTCTTCGCTCGAGAACGACACGGCGGCAGCGCGGCGGCCGGGCGTGACGCGGTTGCCGAGGGCGACGAGCAGGTCAGCAATCGGCCCCAGCAGCACCCGGATGAAGCGCAACACCGGTGCCGCGACGATGATGACTCCGCGGGCGTGGGCCCGCCCCACCGAGCGAGGACTAGACCCCACGAGCACGAACGAGGTCGCCGTCATCACCAGCACGCTGCACACCAACACCAACCACCACTGACCGGGTTGGTGAAATACCGAGGCGAAAGCCAGCGTCACCAGCACGGCAGCGCCCGTTTCAGAAACGACGCGCATGAAGTTGAGCGCGTTGACGTAGCGACCGAGATCCGCCGAGATGTCGAGCAGCGCGTTCTTCGCGCGATGGTGGGCGGCTAGGTCGACCAAGTCGGCGCGACTCAGCACGCCGAGTGCGGCATCCGCCGCCGCGAGAAGGCCGCCGAACGCGGCAAGAAGGACGGCGACCGCAACGAAGACGGCGATCATCCGCGCCGTCTCGGCCGTCGGGTCACTAGCGCTTCCGTTCGGCGAGGGTGAATCCGACGAGGATGTCGCGCTGGATGCCGAACATCTCTTTCTCATCGTCGGGCTCCGCGTGATCGAAGCCAAGCAAGTGCAGCATGCCATGCGCGGTCAGCAGCAGCAGCTCATCGAGCACCGAGTGACCTGCCGTCTCTGCCTGCGCGACGGCGACCTGCGGGCAGAGCACAATGTCGCCCAGCAAACCAGCGGGGGTGATCTCGTCATCACTGCCGGGGCGGAGTTCATCCATCGGAAAGCTCAACACATCGGTCGGGCCAGGTTCGTCCATCCACTGAACGTGCAGTTGTTCCATTGCTGCTTCGTCGACCAGCAGGATCGCCAGCTCGGCGTCGGGGTGAACCCTCAAGAAGTCCAACTCAAAGGTTGCCAGGCGCAGCAACGCGCTCTCGTCGACTTCGATGCCGCTTTCATTGTTGATTTCGATGCTCATGCGATCAGCCACGCCATCCGCGCTGGGGGCGCTCGGCGCTCGGCGGGCGACGATCTTGCGGGTGGTGGCCGCGGCGTTCGGAGCGATTCGCCCCGTCTTCTGCTGCCTGCGTGCGCTCATAGGCGCGCAGTTGCCGCTCCGCGTCGTACTTCGTGTACGCGTCGACGATCCGACCGACAAGTGAGTGCCGCACGACGTCTTCGCTGGTCAGAATCGCGAAATGGATGTCAACGATCTCGTCAAGCACATGCCGCACCAACTGCAGGCCACTTGCCCCGCCCGGCAGGTCGATCTGCGTGACGTCGCCGGTGACCACCATGCGCGTGCCGAAGCCCAGTCGAGTCAAAAACATCTTCATCTGCTCTGGCGTGGTGTTTTGCGCCTCATCGAGCACCACGAAGGCGTTGTTGAGGGTGCGGCCGCGCATGTAGGCCAGCGGGGCGACCTCGATGGTGCCAGCGGCGAGCAGCTTGGGCACGATCTCGGGATCCATCATCTCGTTGAGCGCGTCATAGAGCGGGCGCAGATAGGGGTCGATCTTGTCGGTCAGGGTGCCCGGCAAGAATCCGAGCCGCTCCCCCGCTTCGACGGCTGGCCGGGTCAAGATGATGCGCTCGACCTCTTTACGCTGCAGCGCCTGCACTGCCTTCGCCATCGCCAGGTAGGTCTTACCGGTGCCGGCCGGACCGATCCCGAAGGTGATGGTGTTCACGTCGATGGCGTCGACGTAGGCTTTCTGGCCCATCGTCTTCGGCCGGATGCTCTTGCCCTTGCTGGTCAGGATCGCCTGGCTGAGCACCTCGGCGGGGCTGCCTTCGCCGCGCTCCAAGATTCGGGCAGAAGATGTGACGTCGATCGGGCCAAGATCTGCCCCGTTGCGCACCAAGAGGATGAGCTCCTGCACCAGACGTTCGGCTGCAGCCACCTGCTCGGCCGGCCCCTCGAGGGTCACCTGATTGCCCCGGACCAACACGGTGACGGCGGGGTACTGGTGCTCGATCGTGGTCAGCAGACGGTCCTGCGGACCGAGCAGCCGCACCATGGCGACGCCATCCACCTGGAACTCGGCATGAATGTTCGACGAAAGAGGAGGCGTGTCGTTAGAAGCCAAGGGTGCCTTCCGACAACTCGCCACCGAGCAGGTGAGCGTGGACATGGAAGACGGTCTGACCGACGCGGTCTCCGGTGTTGAAGATCAACCGATAGTGACCGCCGGCGCGCTCATCGGCCAGCTTCTGCGCGACGCCGACGATGTCGGCGAGCAGTTGAGGATCGCCGGCCGCGAGCTGGGTGACGTTCTCGTACTCGGCCGTCTTGGGCACCACGAGCAGGTGCACGGGAGCCTTCGGCGCGATGTCTTGGAAGGCGATGATCCGCTCGTCTTCGTACACGATGGCAGCCGGAATCTCGCGGGCGACGA
>JBDUBG010000199.1:0-5258 GCA_040004215.1 Pseudolysinimonas sp.
ACCACGAAGCCCGGGAGCAGGAAGAGATAGGGCGTCAACGAGATGCGCCTTCGACGCATCGGGGAGGCGACCCGGCCGGGCCGGACGGCGGAGGGGTTCTCCGTCGCCCGACCCGGCGCTGTGGTGAGAGCCAAGTTGCTAGCTTCCCGCCAACAGGGCGTCGATCTGCGAAGCGGCGCCGTCGAGGGCGTCCTTCACCGTGGTGGTGCCGAGGAAGGCGGGCGTGAGCATTGTCGAGAGCACGGTGTCGATCTTGCTCTGGTTCGGGCTCGCGATACGAGACTTCGCGGTCTTCAGTTGGTCAGAGAAGGTCTGGTAGTACGGATCGATCCCCGCCTGCTGGCCCGCGAGTGCCGGCTGAACCGTCATCTGCCCGGTCTTGACCATCGCGATTTGGAAGTCGGCGGTCTGGGTGAACCGGATGAACTTCTCGGCCGCTGCCTGGTGCTTCGAGCTGGCTGTCATCACGATGTCCTCGCCACCGACGACGCTTACCGAGCCGCCGGGGCCTGCCGGGATCTTCGAGTATGTGGGCGTGAAGTCGGGGTACTGGCCCTTCCAGATGCCCGCCATCCATGGCCCATCGAAGATGGTCGCGTAGTTGGTCTTCGGCAGCCCGTCAGAGGTTCCGGTGGCTCCCTTGTTGCCCGTGATCAGGTTGGGGATCAAACCCGCCTTGTACCAGTCGACCAGCATCTGGATCGTCTTGACGTTGGTCGCGCTGTTGAGGTAGCCGGTCGCCTTTGTCTGCTTCTTGTTGGTGAGATTGCCCCCACCTGACCAGATCCACGGCGAGACGTTCCAGGCGCCCAGGCCGCTATCGGCGAACAACGAGACACCGGTGCCCTTCAGCTTGTCAGCCATCGTCTGGAGGTCGGCGAACGTCGCGGGAGCCTCGGTCACGCCGGCCTTGGCGAGTGCCGCCTTGTCGGTGATGAGCACGCGAGTGTTGGTGTCGAGCGGCAGGCCGTAGTACTTGCCCTGATACAGGTTGGTGGCGACGCTGCCGTCGTAGTCCTTCGCCGCCAGTGCTTTGAAGTCAGACATCGAATCCGAGAGAGGAACGAGCACGCCGTTCTGGGCGAACTGGGGAACCCATCCGAGGTCGGCGCGCACCAGATCCGGCAGCTGTCCGCCCGCGGCACTCGTAGTGAGCTTCTGCAGGAGCGAGTCGTAGGCGATGTCGGTGTACTTCACCGTGATGCCGGGATTGGCCTTCTCGAAGGCTGGGATCAGAGTCTTGTTGAGCGCGTCTTGCTGAGTTGAGTTGCCGCCGTTGCCGTATGCGCCCCAGAAGGTGACGGTGACCGGCTTCGCCGAGCCACCCGCATCGCTGTTGTTGGTGCCGGCAGAGCACCCGGAGGCGAGCAACGCGACCGCCACCGCGGTGGTCACCGCCAGCCCTGCTGTGGTGGAACGCTTCATTGCAGTTCTCCTGTCATGTGTTCGGGACACGTGATGAAAGCCGTCCTCGACTCCCTGGAATAGTTTTACGACAGAAATAATTATCTGTCAACCGCCGATATTTCCGCGCAGCTACCCAGTGCTTATGTTCGCGTGCAAAACTAATACACTGAACCCGCAATGTGCCCCGTCGACGAAGGGAGAGGGATGCGCATCCCCACCCAGCCGTGGGCTCCGAGTAACGGGGCCTCCCAGTCGGTGGCGCTCGAAGTGCTGCTCAACGGTCCCCTCTCGCGGAGCGACATCGCCCGCAAGCTTGACTTGTCGCCGGGATCGCTCACCCGACTGAGCACACCGCTGCTCGAGAGCGGACTGCTCATCGAGGTCGAGGAGAAGATGGATGGCCGAGCCGGCCGGCCGTCGAAGCCCCTCGACATCGTGCCCGCCTCGCAACATTTCATCGGAATCAAGCTCACGGGTACCGATGTGGTGGCCGTGCTGACCGACCTGCGCGCCAACGTCATCATCGAGCACTCTGCCACCCTCACTAGCCGGATGCCCGACGACGTGATCGCCGAGCTCGCGGAGGTGGTGCGCGCCTTGTCGACCTCCGCGCCATCGGTGACCGCCATCGGGGTCGGCATCGGTGCACTCGTCGTCGATCACGCGATCGTTCGCAGCGCTCCGTTCCTCGAGTGGTCAGACGTGCCGCTCGGGCCGATGCTCGAAACGGCGACCGGCATCCCGACCGTGATCGAGAACGACCTGGTCGCGTTCACTGAGGCCGAGCACTGGTTCGGCGCGGGGCGCGGTCTGGATCGCTTCGCCGTGCTGACGCTGGGCGCGGGTATCGGGTACGGCGTGGTCATCCACAACGCCATCGTGCTCGACGAGGATTCGGGGATCGGCCTGGTCGGTCACTGGCCGCTCGATCCGTTCGGCCCGCTCTGCCCGGCCGGGCACCGCGGCTGCGCCCGCAGTGTGCTGACAATGCCCGCCATCTCGGCGGCCGTGTCGCTCGTGCTCGACCGCACCGTCGACTACGACGAGGCACTTGACCTCGCCCAGGCAGGTGAACCGGCCGCCCGACGTGTTGTCGATGACGCAGGACGTGGGCTGGGGCGCATGATTGCCGCGATTGCCAACCTCACGGCACCCGAACTGCTCGTGCTGGGCGGTGAAGGAGTGCGGCTTGTGGACGTCGCCGCCGTCGCCATCCAAGAAGGTATCGCCACCGACCGCGACGCCCGCGCTCGTCGCATCCCGCTCGTCGCGACCTCCGGTGACAACACGGAATGGTGCCGCGGGGCAGCGGTTATCGCCATCCAACGCTTCGTGTTGGGCCGCGGCGCCTAGCTCCCCGACCGATCCGTATGGCGAGTGTCTTCCCGCACAATGGTCTGATGCGCCTCGCGATCCTCGGAGCAGTTCTGCTCGTGCTCGGCGGGGTCGCTGTCGCGGTTGGTGTCCTCTCGTTAGCGGATGCCGCAGCAATCGGCGAGCGGGTCTGGCCGATCCTGCTCTTCGCGGTGACGATCACGGTCGTTGCCGAACTGGCAGCTGACGCCGGCGTCTTCGCCGTGGTGGCCGAGCAGACCGCCCGAGCCGCGCGGGGCCGGGTGTTGCTGCTGTGGCTGTTCGTGGTGGCACTCGCCATCGTCAGCACGGCATTTCTCAGCCTGGACACCACCGCGGTACTGCTGACTCCGGTTGTCGTTCTCGTCGCGCGTCACAACGGGCTGCCCGCACTGCCCTTTGCTCTCACGACCGTCTGGCTCGCCAATACCGCGTCACTTTTGCTGCCGGTATCGAACCTGACCAACCTGCTTGCACTGCACGCGCTCGGCTTCTCTGATCCGTCGCGTTTCGTCGCGTTGCTGATCGTGCCGGCGGTGATCGCGATCCTCGTGCCCTGCGCTGTGTTGCTCATCCTGTTTCATCGCGAGCTCACTCGGCGTTTCGTGCCCGTCACGACCACGACCACCTCAGATCCCGTCCTGTTCTGGATCGCTGCCGGAGTGCTCGTCGTGCTTCTGCCGCTGTTAATCACGGGCATCCCGGTGTGGATGCCGTCGAGTGGGGCAGCGATCATCCTCGTCGCGGTGTTCGCGATCCGGCGCCACACGACGTTGCGGTTTGGGCTTCTCCCGTGGCAACTTGTGCTCTTCGCGGCGGGTCTCTTCCTCGTCGTCGAGGCGGGGCAGTCACTCGGTCTCACCAGCCTCCTCTCGCAGTTGGCGGGATCCGGCGAGAGCCCCGGGGCGTTGCTACGCCTCTCACTCAGCGGGATGCTGGGCGCCAACGCCGTCGACAACTTGCCCGCCTATCTCGCGCTCGAGCCCGTCGCGGGATCGCCCGTGCGCCTAGCGGCGCTGCTGATCGGGGTCAACGCCGGACCGCTGATTACCCCGTGGGCGTCTCTCGCGACCCTGCTCTGGCACGCACGATTGAAGGCGCTCGATGTCGAGCTGCGCTGGTCGCGCTACCTGCTGCTCGGCCTCGTCGTCGCCCCGGTTACGGTCGTGCTGGCGACGCTCCGTCTCGCCCTTACGAACTAACCGGTCGGTAAACCGGGATCAACTCGCGCCAGCGCGCTTCCCAATCAGACGCGGGCCGTCCAGCCAGTAGCGCATCAAGATCTTCCAGATGCACCTGCCAGCCGGCCGCGTGATCGGGCAGGTGGTCGACAGGGAGGCCGCGCTCTTCGATCACGAGGCGGGTGCCGTTACCATCCTCGGTCAACACCGCCTCCATCACCGTCTGGTCGTCGCCGGTAGCCGAGAGAAGCTGCAGGCGGTGCGGGGCGTCGCAGACTTCGACGTGCATCGTCCCCGTCCAGTGGCTCGTAAAGCGACCGGTCAACTCGCCGCCGACCCGGAAGTCGCCGGTCACCACCGCGATCCAGCGCGCGACTCGAGCCGGATCGGTGATGGCCGACCACAGGTCGGTGATGTCGGTATCGAAGCGGTCCTCCATGCGGACCGTGCCCCGATCGCCGTCGGGGATGAGTGAACCCTGCAAAGCGTCAGTCATTGTTCTTCTTCCTTTCGTGTTTGCCGCGCGCCACTTCGGTGTGCAGCGCGGCGAACCGACCTGCCCACAGGGCGCGATAGGGCTCGAGCCAGTCGTCGAGCTCTTCCAGCGGCGCCGGATCGAGCGCGTAGATGCGACGTTGTGCGTCCTTTCGCACCTGCACCAAGCCCGCCTCGCGCAGAATCCGGAGATGCCGAGACACCCCAGGGCGCGCGATGGCCAGGTTGCCAGCGATCTCGTTCACGGTCGCCGGCCCGTGGCGCAACGCCTCGAGAATCGAGCGACGGTTGTCGTCCGAAAGCGCCTGCACCACAGCATCCATGATGTGAAGGTACATGACCATGTACGTACACGTCAAGGTACATACATGATTCACCGCGATCGGGCGCGTAGTCTCAGCGGCACAGGGTCACCGTCGCTCCGCGATCAGAACAGAGGAACTCCCATGGCCGAGAAGTCAGCTCGCAAGAACACCCCGAAGACAGCAGCATCGAAGACTCTCAAAGAGAAGCGCAATGACAAGCAGGCGAAAAAGGCCGGCAACGAGCGCGCCAACAACACGGATGCCGTGACGCGCGCCAAGAACAAGTAGCGCACACAACGCGCCAAGCGAGTCTCGGCTCAGGGGGCGAGGCGCACCAGCCGGACGAATCGGACCACGAGGTCATCCGAGCCGCCCGTGAGTGAGATCCGAAGGCGGGTGGCCTTCCCGTCGGTGCCGGTAAGAGCGCCGTCTGGCAATGCCACGGTGGCAGTCATCCACGTTCCGGTGTTCGACCGCGGAACTTGCGCGGTCGCACCCACGGCCGTGTCGACGGTGA
>JBDUBG010000368.1:0-1578 GCA_040004215.1 Pseudolysinimonas sp.
GTGCTGCCCTCGCGCGGCTGCCTTCGCCTGAGCCTGCTGGATGGCGGGCACGGTGACCCCGACGGGGTCCTCGTGCGCGCCATAGCCCAGGATGAAGTCCAGCACGATGACTCCGACCTCAGGATCGTCCGCCTCCTCGAGGATCCGCCGCAGCCGCATCGAAGGATCGATCATCGGATGCGGCCGACCATCCGTGAACGCGTCATCCCCGAGATCGAGGAAGGTGTGCGCTCGGGACGCATCCGTGGCGCCGATGCGGTGGGACGGGTCCGGTTGGATGTTCGAGTACACGTCGTCGTACCGTGCGAGAGCCGCGAACATCGACTCGTCGCACAGCGTGCCACCGCAGAACAAGCCGCGCACGTAGCGCTGCTCGGGAGCGAGCTTGGCACGCACCTCCGCGACGAGCGGGAGGTTCAGCGGATGCAGATCGAGCGACGATTCGTCGACGCCGCTGGCGAGAACCGCGGCGAGCGCGGCTGGCTTCGTACCGGAGACGAGTCGAACGTTTGGATAGCCGGATTCGGTTTGTCGCGAGCCGAGGAAGGTGACGATCACCGGCTTCGACGCGGCGCCAGCGATCGCGAGCACTCGGTCAGCAACCAGCGACGCAGGGGGCTTCGAGACGACGACGATGACCTCCGTCGCCGGATCGGCGTCGAGAGCACGGATTGCGTCGATCATCGAGATGCCGCCGATCTCGGCGGAGAGATCGCGGCCTCCGGTGCCGATGAGCTGCGAAACACCGCTCCCGAAGTCATGGATGCGGACCGAGAGTTCCTGACTACCGGTTCCGGAGGCGCCGACGATGCCAATCGGCCCGCGGCGCACCGCATTCGCGAACGCGAGGCCGACCCCGTTGATGATCGCGGTGCCGCAGTCCGGACCCATGACCAGCAGGCCACGCTCGTGGGCGAGCGTCTTGAGCTCGAGCTCGTCAGCGACGCTCACATTGTCGGAAAAAATCATCACGTGCTTGCCCGCGTTGAGGGCCTTGCGAGCTTCGCGAGCCGCGAACGCACCATTGACCGAGATGAGCACGAGATTGCTCTCAGGCACCTCGGCGAAGGCGCGATCCAGCGTCGGGTAGCGTCTCTGAGCCGTGGTTGCTGAACCCTGGTTCTTGCGGTCGAGCAGATCCGCGACCGTTGCGATTGCCGCGTCGAGTTGATGCTCGGCGACGTCGACAACGATCATCAGGTCGCTCGGCTTCGCGGCGTCGATCCGCGGATCGTCGATCCCGAGGTCGGCGAGTACCCCCTTATTCATCGGTGTCGCCATCGCGAGGAACGCCTGCGTGACACCCTCGATTGCGTTCGCCTTGGTGCTCATCGACATCAGCGAAACCGAGTCGACATAGGTGCTGGACCGGATGGCAATGTGTCTGATCATGCGTGTCCTCTCGTGACCGTGAAAACAGGGGATGGTGCGCGTGCCGGTGCGACAGAACGAGCTGGCTCGCGGAGCCTCACCTCGGCGACGATGCCCACCCATACGCCGCGGAGCAGGTCGAGGCCCGAACTGTGTCCGATCTGGCTGATGCGCTCCAGCACCATGTCGAGTCGGAGGGCCGCGACT
>JBDUBG010000472.1:0-5234 GCA_040004215.1 Pseudolysinimonas sp.
CGACCGTCGTGGTCGTCGAACTTCCCGAGGAGAACCCCGCGTGATCATCCGATTCGTTCGCCACGTCCGCCCCGCGCGGGCTGCATTGCTCGCCACCTCGGTCGCTGCAGCGCTGCTGCTCGCCGGGTGCTCAGCGCCGTCGGCGACGCCGACCGCCACCCAGACTGTCGATCCGCTGACGGGCACCGTGACGGTTCTCGCTGCGGCGTCCCTCACCGAGGTCTACGGCGATCTCGCCGCGCGGTTCGAGAAGCTGCACCCGAACGTGACGATCACCGAGAGCTTCGGCGGCAGCTCTGCTCTCGCGACCCAGATCGTGCAGGGCGCGCCTGCCGACTTGTTTGCCACCGCCAACGAGGCGACCATGAAGACCGTCAGCGATGCTGGCTTGGCCGCCGAGACGCCCATCGTGTACGCGACGAACGTACTGACGCTCGTAGTCCCGCCGTCGAACCCCGCTGTCGTGAAGACTCTCGCCGATCTGGCGAACCCGAGCGTCAAAGTAGCCCTCTGCGACAAGACAGTGCCCTGCGGCTCTGCCGCCCTCACTCTGCTGGCCGCCGAGAAGCTGACGGTTAAGCCCGTCACCCTCGAGACCGACGTCAAGGCGGTGCTGACCAAAGTCGAACTCGACGAGGTGGATGCCGGCCTGGTCTACGTGACCGACGCGCAGACCGCTGGCGACAAGGTGAAGCAGATTGCGGTGCCCGACGCCGCCAACGTGATCAACCGCTACCCGATCGTGTTGCTGTCCGGCTCGACCAACAAGGCGGCGGCGAAGGCCTTCCAACAGTTCATCCTCTCGACGACCGGCCTGTTGGCTCTGAAGAATGCCGGATTCGGCACGCCGTAGCGCCGCTGCCCGGCGGCCGGCCCGGCTCGGTGCGCGCCCGAGTTCGAGAATGCGGCGCCGCGGTCCCGCTGTCATCATCTGGGTGATCGCCGGGGTCGCGCTCGCGTTGCTCGTGCTGCCATTGCTGAGCATCCTGCTCTCTGCGCCGTGGCAGCAGCTGCCGACGTTGCTCGTTGCCCCCGAGACGCTGCAAGCGCTCGGACTCTCGGTGCTCACCGGCGTGATCTCGACGGCGCTGTGCCTCGTGCTGGGCATTCCGTTGGCTGTCGTTCTGGCGCGTTCGGTGGCGTGGCCGGTGATACCGCGCAGATTGTTACGCTCGGCGGTCACGATCCCGCTCGTGCTGCCACCGGTCGTCGGCGGGCTCGCGCTCCTCTTGCTGCTGGGCCGAAACGGGATCCTTGGCAAGTACCTCGCCGGCATCGGCATCACGATCCCGTTCACGACCGGCGCCGTCGTGATCGCCGAGACGTTCGTCGCGATGCCGTTCCTGGTGTTCGCGGTGGAGGGCGCGCTGCGCGGCGCAGATCGTCGGGTCGAACTGGCGGCCGCCTCTCTGGGGGCGACGCCGTTCCAGGTGTTCCGCACCATCACAATCCCGCTCGTAGCTCCGGGGATCGCTGCCGGTGCGGTGCTGTGCTTCGCCCGCGCACTGGGCGAGTTCGGGGCAACCATTACCTTCGCCGGCTCGTACCCTGGCGTCACGCGCACCTTGCCGATCGCCAGCTACCTCGCCTCGCAGACCGACCTCAACCAGTCGATCGCACTCGCGCTCGTGCTGCTCGTGGTCTCGGTCGCCGTGCTGCTCGGGCTGCGCGACAGGTGGCTGCCGGGGGTGCGCGGGTGAGCGGGTCGGCGCCGGTGCCGGGGTCGGTTCCAATGCCGGAGTCAGTGCCCGTGCTCGCGGCCGACTTCACTGCCCGCCGCGGCGAGATCGAGGTCGCGGCGGCGTTCGAGGTCGCGGCCGGGCGTCCACTTGCGCTCGTCGGACCGAACGGCGCGGGCAAAACCACGGTGCTGAACGTGCTGGCCGGGCATCTCGAGGTGGTGAGTGGCAGCATCCACCTGGGCGATCGAGAGATCAGCTGGCTGCCCCCAGAATCACGACGAGTCGGGGTGGTCTTCCAAGACTTTCTGCTGTTCCCGCACCTGACCGTGACTGACAACGTGGCATACGGAATCCGGATGCGCGGCTCTCGTCGCCCGCTAGCCCGCGTCGCGGTGCTCTCGTGGCTCGAGCGCTTCAACCTCGGCGAGCTCGCCGCCCGCTACCCGCACGAGCTCAGCGGAGGTCAGGCGCAGCGCGTGGCGCTGGCCCGTGCGCTCGCCGCCGAGCCCGAGGCACTCTTGCTCGACGAGCCGATGGCGGCGCTCGACGTCGAGATCCGCGACGAGGTGCGTGCAGAGCTGTCTGGCTACCTGCGCGACTTTGCCGGTCCGACGGTCGTCGTTACCCACAGCGCGGCGGATGTCGCGACTCTCGCCGCCGACGTGGTGGTCCTCGAGCACGGAAACGTGACCCAGCGCGGCACCTGGGCCGAGTTGAGCGCGGCGCCTACGACGCCGTACGTGACGCGATTGGTGCAGCGGCGCGAGGAGTAGTCCGCTCTACCCTTGGCGGCCGGTCAACCCGTCGATCGATTGCCCGTGTGGCCCGGTGAGCGCCAGCGGCTCACCGTCGCGAGCCAGGATGAACCGCCCGCCGACGTCGAGCACGGCCGGGAGCTTCGCCGCGATGTCGGGAAACACCGCTGGCGCTTCGTTGCTGACCCAGACCGCATCGATCACGTCGATGATGTGCCGAAACTCCGCGCGTCGTTCTGCAGGCAGGTAACTGAGCACCGCGCTGTGGAACACGACAAGCGTGGCGTCGCTCGGCGCCCACTCGGCCGTCGACGCAAGCAGCTCGACGAGGTCGCCGTGACGCAGGTGCGGGGGATCAGCCGCCGCGATCAGGGCGGCCGCGTGAAGCCGCGTGACTCGCTCTTGGTGCTCAGGCCAGATCAGCGTCTCGAGCCAGCGCAGCTCATCGGCATCGCGCACATCGATCGGAGACTGGTCGATCCCCGCCCGCCACACCACCTGTGGCACGCTCGTCGGCACGCGGATGCCGCCACTCACCCGGCACGACAACACCACGCTGCTCGGCCCCTCGGCCGGGTCGAGCGCGGCAACCTCGTCGTCGCCAACGAAGCGATAGCTGTAGCGATCCGGATAGAGGCAGAGCCCGCCGGATGCGCCCACCTCGAGCAGGGCGACCGGCCCGTCGATCCCGGCGAGGGCGGTGACCAGTGCCGTGCAGCGTGCTGCCTCGTTCGTCTGGGTCGAGCGGGCGAGAATCGTCGATTCGATTTCGGGCCAGTGAGCGAGCATCCACTCATGAAAGACGGCGAAGTCGGCAGTGGGGCATCCTGTCCAACGAGCTGCCGCGAAGACCAGGTTCGGCTGCTGCTTGAGTCGCGGCAGCGGCACGAGCAGGTTCAACAGGTCGGCGTCGTCGGCGAGTCCGAGCGCCCAGTCCTCGAAGGTCGCAGACACGCCGTGGGCTTCGCGAGCCGCGAAGAGCTGGTACCGCACTGCGATGGCGGCCACGCCATCCGTCTCAGGAGTCATCAGCCGAAGAACGCGCGCAACTCGTCGGCGAGAAGCACCGGTTGCTCCCACCCGTCGAAGTGGCCGCCGTGCGGTAGTTCGGTCCAGCGCTCGACGCGGTAGAAGCGCTCGGCAGCCGATCGGGGCGCTCGCGAGATATCTGCCGGGAAGATCGCGACACCGACCCGAGCCGTCACCGATCCTGCCGGGTCGGCGAGCCGGGTGTCGTAGTAATACCGCGCCGCTTAACCGGCTGTGCCCGTGATCCAGTACAGCGTGGTATTCGTAGCGAGACGCTCGAGGCCGAAGATCTCGAGCGGGTCGTCGCTGCTCTCGTGGTCGCTCCACGCCCAGTATTTCTCTAAGAACCAACTCGCTAAACCGGCCGGCGAGTCGTTGAGACTGGCGGCGAGAGTCTGCGGCTTGCTGCGCTGCAGCGATCCGTACGCTCCCTCCTCGGTGGTCCACCGTGCGATGGTGCGCGACCACTCGATTTCCTCGGGTGTGAGTGTTGCCGGATCGACGGTCTGCAACCTGCCAAGCGGCACGCTCGTGAAGTGCACGCCGGTGATGCGTTCGGGATGCCGTGCCGCCAGGTGGTCGGCGATCCCCGCGCCGATGTCACCTCCGTGCACGCCGAAGATGGTGTGCCCCAACTCCGACATCAGGCGTGCCATCCGGTCGGCGATGACGTCTGGGCCCGCGCCCGGTACGGTCGGCCGATCGCTGAACCCGTAGCCGGGGATGCTCGGGATGACCAGCCGGAATTGGCCGGCGAGCAGCGGGATCAGCTCCTCGAAACGCAGAAAGCTGTCGGGCCACCCGTGCAGCAGCAGAAGCGGTGGGGCCGCCGGGTCGCCAGCGAGCATCGCATGAACTCGAACGCCGTCGGCATCCTGAAACATCACCTGCTCGTACTCGTTCAGCCGCGCCTGCACCGCCGGCCAGTCGAACTCCTCTGCCCAGTAGTCGAGCAAGC
Organism: Pseudolysinimonas sp.; assembly: GCA_040004215.1. Taxonomy (GTDB): domain Bacteria; phylum Actinomycetota; class Actinomycetes; order Actinomycetales; family Microbacteriaceae; genus Lysinimonas. The sequence goes on from JBDUBG010000472.1 coordinate 4,425, forward strand.
GACGCAGGGATGACGGCTTCGTGCCGCGCTGCCAGTCGTCTGCAACGTCATCCGGCCAGCGCGTGGCGCGAATCCGGCGGCGCAGTTCGTCGAGCTCGTCTCTCGGTACATCGACGACGAAGGGTTCGATCATCGCTCCAGTCTCGCGCAGGCGACCGTCGCGAGGGAGAAACTCGCACCCCAAGGCGACAGAATGGAGGGGTGACCGGTCCCGAATCAGACTCAGACGTCGACGACGATGCCCTGAGTTGGGCCGGCGACGAACTGCGCGGCGGCATCGATCCGCTGACGCGCAATCGGGTCGCCGACGTCACGGCGTCGTCCATTGACGACGGGACGGATGCCGCATCCGCGAGTCCGCGCAACCTCGCCCGCAGCGCCGCCACCGTGCTCTTTGCGGTGGTCTACCTGGCCATCGTGGTGGGGTGGATCATCTCGGTGCAGATCACCGGCTCACCCGGCACCGACCTGTTCTCGCAGGTGGCGTGGCAGTTCGGTGAGTTCGTCGCGATCATCGCCGGTGCGCTCTGGTACCTCGCGGTGTTTACCCTCACTCCCGACACCCGCACTGCCGTTCGGGTCGGCTGGTTCGCGCTCGGTGCCGGGCTGCTGCTGCCTTGGCCGATTCTGCTGGTGCTGATCTGATGAGCGGCAATCTGGTGAGCGAAACAACCGAGCCCGAGGCGCTGCAGCGTTCGTCCCTGGTCCCGACGATCGTTGTCTGGGTGGTGTTCGCGGCGCTCTACGCGTACCCGCTGTTCGAGGGCATCTCGAACCTGATTGCGCTGCCGCCGTATTACGAAGGGCTCG
>JBDUBG010000263.1:0-17410 GCA_040004215.1 Pseudolysinimonas sp.
CAAGGATTCGCGCTACTCGACCAGCAAGGGTTCGCGCTACTCGACCCGCAAGAGTCCCTAGAGTTGCATCATGTCTCGCGTGCTGGTGCTCAACGGTCCGAACCTGGGGCGGCTGGGAAGCCGCGAGCCCGAGGTCTATGGCGCCCAAGACCTGAGCGCGCTGCGTGTTCTGCTTGTCGAGCAGGCGGGGGCAGACGTCGAGATCGACCTGCGTCAAACCGACGACGAGGCCGAGCTGATTCATTGGCTGCACGAGGCAGTGGATGCCGCGACGCCGGTCATCCTCAATCCCGCGGCTTTCACCCACTACAGCTACGCCGTGCGCGACGCGGTCGCCCTGGTGACCACGTCGGGCATCCCGCTCGTCGAGGTGCACATCAGCAACCCGCACGCGCGCGAGCAGTTTCGGCACACGAGCGTCATCTCGGCGGTTGCGACCGGTGTGATCGCTGGCTTCGGGTTCGACTCGTACGCGTTGGCGCTGCGCGTGGTCGCGCCCGGAGCCTGAGGGCTCCCGTACACTTCTACAGGCGCTCAGCGCCAGGTCTCGAGACGCGGCTCCGCCGCTAGTCGACCACCGAGTCACGAACGATTGAGAACAACCATGGCTTCCGACACCAGCGACATCAAGAACGGTGCCGTCCTCAACCTGGACGGTCAGCTCTGGACGATCGTCGAGTTCCAGCACGTCAAACCCGGCAAGGGCGGTGCGTTCGTGCGCACCAAGGCGAAGAACATCATGAGCGGCAAAGTCGTTGACCGCACCTTCAACGCGGGCACCAAGCTCGAGTTCGCCACGGTCGATCGCCGCGATTTCACCTACCTCTATCGGGACGGCGACGGCTTCGTGTTCATGGACACCACCGACTACGACCAGGTCACGGTGTCGAGCAAAGTCGTCGGCGACGCTGCCAACTACATGCTCGAGAATCAGACCGTGACGATCGCCACCCATGAGGGCGAGCCCCTGTACGTCGAGTTGCCGGCGTCTGTCGTGCTCCTTGTCAGTTACACCGAGCCGGGTCTGCAGGGAGACCGTTCGAGCGCCGGCACCAAACCCGCGACACTGGAAACCGGCGCCGAGATCCAGGTGCCGCTGTTCCTCGAGACCAACACCCGCATCAAGGTGGACACTCGCACGGGCGGCTACCTCGGCCGCATCACCGACTAGGCACCGGCTTCATGTCCGCACGTACCAAGTCCCGCAAGCGAGCCCTTGACATTCTGTTCGGCGCCGATCTGCGCGAACTTCCGATTTCTGGTCTGCTCGATGAGGAGGCAGCTCGGGCCGAGGCGAATCCGCAGCGCGAGTCGTCGTGGCAGTATGCGCGCGACATCGTCGAGGGCGTTGACTCACATCTGAGCGAGTTGGATGCCGCGATCACCGCGCACGCGCAGGGCTGGCCTCTCGAGCGCATGCCCGTGCTCGACCGCGCCATCGCCCGCATCGGGGCGTGGGAGATCTTGTACAACGCCGAGGTACCTGACGGCGTCGCGATCGCGGAGGCCGTTGAGTCTGCCGCCCTGCTGAGCACAGAAGACTCTGCGGGCTTTCTCAATGGAGTGCTGGGAGCAATTGCTCGCGACAAAGAGCCGGGTGGATCAGGAGCCGATGCTCCGGCACCGCAGATCGATCCGGACTAGTCCGCGTCAATCGTTGCGAGCAGTTCCAGCGCGGGCAGAGCGTCTCGAAGAGTGGCCACCTGATCCGACATGAGTCGCCCGAGAAGGTCCGCGAGCAACTCTGCTCGAGCGGATCGAGCCCTGAGAACTTCGTGCTCGCCGTCGGGAGTCACGGAGACCAAGATCGATCGACGATCGGTGACATCGGGCCGGCGACTGACCAGGCCGAGTCGCTCAAGATCGCGCAGCGTGCGTGTCATCGTGGGCGCGCTCACAAACTCGCGTTGTGCCAAGTCACCCGGACGAATGGGACCAGATCGAAAGACGGTTGCCAGCGCATTTAAGTGGCCCTGCCCGAGGCCTTGCCCCGCGGCGAGCATGCGACGGTTGGCCCGCCCGATGGCGAAGGAGAGGCCGCGGGACAGCTCGGTAATGGATGATGTCTCGAAATCCGGCATGAAGCGAGGATAGATGCCTCGCCGCGTGGGTTCCTCCCGCGCACGGCCGAGCCGCACGCAAACCAGCACTTCCGTGCCTGATGCGGCGTTTCGTTGCGCGACACGCTCGCTGATAGGGTGAACCAAATCGACATCCTTTAAGTCCGTCCAGAGAGACGGGGAAGGGGGTCAGAATGGCTGCACGAACTGTGCTGCAGCAGGCTGACATCGCGCGGTCACTCACCCGCATCGCGCACGAGATCATTGAATCCGACCACGGATCTGATCTCGTCCTTCTCGGCATTCCCACTCGCGGTGTGCTCCTCGCCAACCGCTTGGGCGTGATCCTCGACGAGCTCGCGCCAGGTTCGACCCAGGTCGGAGCCCTCGACGTCACGATGTACCGCGATGATCTCGCGAAGCAACCGACTCGAACGCCGAGCCCGACCTCCGTGCCCAGAGGTGGGATCGACGGGACGACCGTCATTCTTGTCGACGACGTGCTCTATTCGGGGCGCACGATCCGCGCCGCACTGGATGCGATCAACGATCTCGGTCGGCCGCGCGCGGTGCGCCTCGCAGTCCTGATCGACCGCGGACACCGCGACCTCCCGATCCGCGCAGATTTCGTCGGCAAGAATCTGCCCACCTCTCAGTCCCAGCGCATCTACGTGAAGCTGCTCGAGACCGACGGACAGGACCTCGTGGCGATCTACGACGAGGAAGACCACGGATGAAGCATCTGCTTTCAGTGCGTGACCTTGACCTCGACACAGCGGTCGGCATCCTCGATCTCGCGGAAGATATGGCAGACGTCGCCACTCGCGCTGTCCCGAAGTTGCCCACCTTGCGCGGCCGCACCGTCGCGAATCTCTTCTTTGAAGATTCGACACGCACGCGCCTGAGCTTTGAGGCCGCGGCCAAGCGGCTGAGCGCTGATGTCATCACCGTCAGTGCCAAGGGCTCGAGCGTCTCGAAGGGGGAATCGCTCAAGGACACAGCACAGACCATCGCCGCGATGGGAATCGATGCGGTAGTTCTTCGCCACGGTGCGAGTGGCTCTGCCCGGGTGCTGGCCGACAGCAGCTGGATCGACGCTGCGGTGATCAACGCCGGAGACGGCACGCACGAGCATCCCACTCAAGGACTGTTGGACGCGTTCACGATGCGCAGGGCACTGCACGGCGACGGCGCCCGCGGCAAGAACCTGAACGGCCTGCGGGTGACGATCGTCGGCGACATCCTGCACTCGCGGGTGGCTCGCTCGAACGTGTGGCTTCTTCAAGTGCTGGGGGCGAGTGTGCATCTGGTCGGCCCTGAAACGTTGCTGCCGCTGGGCGTCGACAGCTGGCCGGTCACCAGCGGGACCGATCTTGATACCGCCCTCGCTGAGAAGCCTGATGTGGTGATGATGCTGCGTGTACAGAGCGAACGGATGCTCGCGTCGTACTTTCCCAATGAGCGCGAGTACGCCCGCCAGTGGGGCCTCGACGACGCGCGGCTCGCCCGGCTCGCCCCGGATACCATGGTGATGCACCCCGGCCCGATGAATCGCGGGCTCGAGATCTCGTCGGCCGCCGCCGACTCCTCACGCTCTGCCGTGCTCGATCAGGTCACCAACGGGGTGTCGATCCGGATGGCGGTTTTGTACTTGGTGCTCAGTGGGAGTGACGCATGAGTCTCGTCATCCAGGGGGCGGTTCTTCCGGACGGCACGTCGACAGATTTCGTCATTGACCACGGCGTCATCACCGAGATGGGGTCGGGTCTCTCGCATCGCGGCGCGAAGGTGATCAACGCCGCAGGTCTCCAAGCACTTCCGGGACTGGTCGACCTGCACACCCACCTGCGGGAGCCGGGGTTCGAGCAAAGCGAGACCGTGCTAACCGGGTCCCGTGCCGCCGCGGCCGGCGGTTTCACCGCCGTGCACGCCATGGCGAACACCTCTCCCGTCGCGGATACCGCAGGCGTGGTCGAGCAGATCGCGTCTCTCGGCGAGCAGCACGGCTATGTGACAGTGCGACCGATCGGTGCGGTGTCGATGGGACTCGCCGGTGAGCGACTCAGCGAGATCGGCGCGATGGCCCAGTCGCGGGCAGCTGTCCGCGTCTTCAGCGACGACGGCAAGTGCGTGTCTGACGCGCTGCTCATGCGGCGAGCACTCGAGTATGTGAAGACCTTCGGTGGCGTCATCGCTCAGCACGCGCAAGAGCCGCGGCTGACCGAGGGTGCGCAGATGAACGAGGGCGCGCTGAGTTCAGAACTCGGGTTGGCTGGCTGGCCGGCAGTCGCCGAGGAGGCGATCATCGCGCGGGATGTGCTGCTGGCGCAGCATGTGGGTGCTCGTCTTCACGTGTGCCACCTGTCGACCGCTGGCAGTGTCGAGGTGATCCGCTGGGCCAAGGCGCGCGGTGTACGGGTCACGGCTGAAGTCACCCCACACCATCTGCTGCTCGACGAGCAGCTGGCAGCTGGCTACGACGCGCGGTTCAAGGTGAACCCGCCGCTCCGACGCGAGGAAGATGTGCTCGCGCTGCGCGCGGCGCTGGCCGAGGGCGTGATCGATATCGTGGCGACCGACCATGCTCCGCATCCGATCGAGGCCAAGGAGTGCGCGTGGCAGGAGGCTGCCTTCGGCATGGTCGGCCTCGAGAGCGCGCTCAGCGTTGTGCAGGCGGCCGTCGTTGAGAGCGGGCAGTTGACCTGGGCGGATGTGGCGCGCGTACTGTCGAGCAAGCCGGCCGAGATCGGCCAGCTAGCCGGATACGACGCTCCCTTCACCGTCGGCGCGAACGCAAACTTCACTCTGATCGACCCTTCGGCGCGACGCACCTTCACGCTCGAGCAACTGCGGGGCAAGAGCGTGAACTCTCCGTTCCTGGGCCGGCAACTTCCCGGCCGCGTGGTGACCACCGTGCACCGAGGGGTACCGACCGTGCTCGACGGCGAACTTCGATCTGCCGAGGAGGTGGCCGCTCGTGTCGCAGACTGAGTGGCTGACCGTGGCATCGGTGGTGATCCCACTTGCCCTTGTCGGGCTCTTGATGGTGCTCGGATGGCGCGCCCTCCGTCGCCGCCAGTCGGATGTCGTCGGGCTCGCGCCCGTGCCGTCTGAACCGGGAGCTACCCAGCTCACCGAGGATCTGCTCTACGTCGCCACCACCCGAGCCGAATCCCCGCTCGAACGCATCGCGGTGAAGGGGCTTGGGTTCCGCGCGCGCGCCGTGGTGACGGTGTCGACCGGCGGCATTCGCCTGGACCTGGCCGGCGGCGAGCCGGGGTTCATCTCTGCGGCCGCACTGCAGGGTGTCGGGCGTGCGACCTGGACGATCGATCGTGCGATCTCGAACGACGGACTGGTATTCGTGCGCTGGAGCAACGGCACCGGCCACCTCGACAGCTACCTGCGTTCGGCCGCCCCCGACGCGTTGGTCCTCGCCATCGAAAAGCTGTTGCCGACCAAAACAGGAGCGACCGCGTGATCAACACTGACCCAGCTGTACTTGTTCTCGAAGACGGCACTCGATACATCGGGCGCGCGTACGGCGCCCGTGGTCGCACCCTCGGAGAGGCGGTGTTCACCACGGGAATGACGGGCTACCAAGAGACGCTGACCGACCCGAGCTACGCCGGCCAGATCGTCATCATGACGGCACCGCACATCGGCAACACCGGGATGAACGAAGAGGATCAGGAGTCGCGTCGCATCTGGGTGTCTGGCTATGTCGTGCGCGACCCATCGCGTGTGGTCAGCAACTTTCGCGCGACCCGCAGTCTCGACGACGAGCTTGCCGAAAATGGCATCGTCGGCCTGAGCGGCATCGACACCCGAGCCGTCACCCGCCGGCTGCGTGACGCCGGCGCCATGCGCGCGGGAGTCTTCTCGGGCCCGGATGCGGCGCTCAGCCCCGATGAACAGCTCGCGATCGTGCGCAGCAGCCCCGAGATGGCGGGCCTCAACCTCTCTGCAGCGGTCTCGGTGAGCTCTGAGACGATCACCCCGGCCGCGTCACCCACCGGCGTGCAGCTTGGCGTGCTGGCGGTTCTGGATCTCGGCGTCAAGCAGGCAACCATCGACAACCTGGCGCGACGGGGCTTCGAGGTGCACGTGCTGCCCCAGGATTCGACGATCGAGCAGATTCTGGCGATTCAGCCGGTCGCGGCGTTCTACTCGAACGGCCCTGGCGACCCCGAGGCGTCTGATGGCCACGTCGCCGTGTTGCGCGGCATCCTGGATGCCGGTCTTCCCTTCTTCGGAATCTGCTTCGGCAACCAGTTGCTGGGCCGCGCTCTCGGGTTGGGCACGTACAAGCTTCCGTTCGGTCACCGTGGCATCAACCAGCCGGTGCTCGACAAGGCAACAGGACGCGTCGAGATCACGGCGCACAACCACGGCTTCGCCGTCGACGCGCCGTTGGAGGGCATCATCGAGAGCCCGAACGGCTACGGGAGGCTGGAAGTCAGCCACGTCGGCCTGAACGATGGCGTTGTTGAGGGCCTCAACGCACTCGATATCCCGGCCTTCTCCGTGCAGTACCACCCCGAGGCGGCGGCCGGTCCGCATGACTCCAACTATCTCTTCGACCGCTTCGCCGCGTTGGTCACGAACTCCCAGCACGGCACCCACCAGCAGAAAGACACCCTCAACTAGTGCCCAAGCGTGAAGACATCCAGAGCGTGCTCGTCATCGGCTCCGGACCGATTGTGATCGGCCAAGCGGCTGAGTTCGACTACTCCGGCACGCAGGCCTGCCGCGTGCTCCGCGAGGAGGGAGTGCGGGTGATCTTGGTCAACCCGAACCCTGCAACGATCATGACCGATCCGGACTTCGCCGATGCCACCTACATTGAGCCGATCACCAACGAGGCGCTCGAGGCGATCATCGCGATCGAGCGTCCGGATGCCGTTCTCCCCACCCTGGGCGGCCAGACCGCGCTCAACGCGGCGATTTCGCTCGACGAGGCGGGCATTCTCGCCAAATACAACGTGGAGTTGATTGGCGCCAAGGTCGAGGCCATCAAGAAGGGCGAAGATCGGCAGATCTTCAAGCAGCTCGTGATCGCCTGTGGCGCAGAGGTAGCCCGCAGCCACATTGCCCGCACAGTTGGCGAAGCCGTCGATTTCGCCGAAGATCTGGGTTACCCACTCGTGATTCGCCCGAGCTTCACCATGGGTGGACTCGGGTCTGGTTTCGCCTACGACCCGGACGAACTCATCCGCATGGTGACCGACGGGCTGCATCAGAGCCCGACTCACGAGGTTCTGCTCGAGGAATCCATCATGGGCTGGAAGGAGTACGAGCTCGAACTGATGCGCGACACCGCAGACAACACGGTGGTGGTGTGCTCGATCGAGAACGTCGATCCGGTCGGCGTTCACACCGGCGACTCCATCACCGTCGCGCCCGCACTCACCCTGACGGACCGCGAATACCAGCGCATGCGAGATGTCGGCATCGACATCATCAGGGCGGTCGGCGTCGACACCGGCGGGTGCAACATCCAGTTCGCTGTCGACCCAAGCAACGGGCGGCTCATCGTCATCGAGATGAACCCGCGCGTCTCGCGTTCAAGTGCGCTGGCCTCGAAAGCTACCGGTTTCCCGATCGCCAAGATCGCCGCCAAGCTGGCGATCGGGTACCGCCTCGACGAGATCCCGAACGACATCACCAAGGTCACCCCGGCCAGCTTCGAGCCCACGCTCGACTACGTCGTCGTCAAGGTACCGCGGTTCGCGTTCGAGAAGTTCCCCTCGGCGGATGCCACCCTCACCACCACCATGAAGAGTGTCGGCGAGGCGATGGCGATCGGCCGCAACTACTCGACCGCGCTGCAGAAGGCGCTCCGCTCGCTCGAGAAGCGGGGGAGCAGCTTCCATTGGGGGGCTGAGCGGCGCACTAAGGCGCAGCTCATCGAGGTGTCGAAGGTGCCAACTGACGGCCGGATCGTCACGGTGCAGCAGGCGCTGCGGCAGGGTGCGACGGTCGCCGAGATGTTCGAGGCGACCAAGATCGACCCCTGGTTTCTCGATCAGATCGTCTTGATCAACGAGGTCGCCGCCGAGATCGGCGGACTGCGTCCCTTCGATCGCTCCCTTTTCGAGTTGGCGAAAGATCACGGCTTCTCTGATGTGCAGATCGCAGAGTTGCGTGGGCTGTCTGAGCAGGAGGTCCGCAACGCTCGGTGGCAGCTGGGGGTTCGTCCGGTCTACAAGACCGTTGACACCTGCGCTGGCGAGTTTCCGGCGCTCACTCCCTATCACTACTCGAGCTACGACCTTGAGACGGAGGTGCGGCGGAGTGACGCGCGCAAGGTCGTCATTCTGGGGTCGGGACCGAACCGGATCGGGCAGGGCGTCGAGTTCGACTACAGCTGCGTGCACGCCAGCTTCGCGCTGCACGACGCCGGCTTCGAAACGATCATGATCAACTGCAATCCCGAGACGGTATCGACCGACTACGACACCAGCGATCGGCTGTACTTCGAGCCACTCACGCTTGAAGACGTGCTGGAGGTCATTCACGCCGAGTCGCAGTCTGGCGAGCTCGTGGGGGTGATCGTGCAGCTCGGTGGGCAGACCGCTCTGGGCCTGGCGAAGGGGCTCGAGGCGGCAGGCGTGCCGATTCTGGGCACCTCACCGAGTGCGATCGACCTGGCTGAGGAGCGGGGGCTGTTTTCGAAGATCCTCGACGAGGCGAAGCTGCTCGCACCGAAGAACGGCACGGCGACAGATGCCCCCTCTGCGGTCGCGGCTGCCGAGGCTATCGGTTACCCCGTGCTGGTGCGGCCGAGCTTTGTGCTGGGCGGTCGCGGCATGGAGATTGTCTACGACACCCCCGGACTCGAGGACTACTTCGACCGGGTACGCGAGCAGGCAATCATCGGCCCCGGATCGCCGCTGCTGGTTGACCGCTTTCTCGATGACGCCCTCGAGATCGACATCGACGCCCTCTTCGACGGCCACGAGATGTATCTCGGCGGGATCATGGAGCACATCGAGGAGGCCGGCGTACATTCCGGCGACTCAGCGTGCACCCTGCCTCCGGTCACCCTCGGACGTGACGTGCTCGACCAAGTGGTCGTGGCGACGCGCAAGATCGCCGAGGGCATCGGCGTGCGCGGGCTGCTGAACGTGCAGTTCGCCATCGGCGCCGGGGTGCTCTACGTGCTCGAGGCGAATCCACGGGCGTCGCGGACCGTGCCGTTCGTCTCGAAGGCACTGGGGATCCCGCTCGCCAAGGCGGCGTCGCTGCTCATGGTGGGGCGCAGCATCCGCGATCTCGTCGCATCAGGAATGTTGCCGGCCGAGGATGGCTCGCACGTGCCGCTCGACTCGCCCGTCTCGGTCAAGGAGGCGGTGCTGCCGTTCAACCGTTTCCGCACCAAGGAGGGCAACGTCGTCGACTCGGTGCTCGGACCCGAGATGCGCTCCACGGGTGAGGTGATGGGCATCGATGCCGACTTTCCGCGCGCCTTCGCCAAGAGCCAGGATGCCGCGTACGGCGGGCTGCCCTCCAGCGGCACGGTGTTCGTGTCGGTGGCTGACCGCGACAAGCGCGCGATCGTGCTGCCGATGCTCCGGATGTCGCAGCTCGGTTTCGACATCGTGGCAACGGAGGGCACAGCTGAGGTGCTCGCGCGCAACGGGATTCCTGCCACAACAGTGCGCAAGTACTTCATGGGCCAGACCGTCGTCGAGGGTGAGCCCTCGATCGTTGACCTGATCAACGCAGGCAAGATTGACATCGTGATCAACACACCGAGCGGTCGGAGCGCCCGCGCTGACGGCTTCGAAATCCGTACGGCGACGGTCGCGGCCGACAAGGCGCTGTTCACGACGATCGCCCAGGTGGGTGCAGCGGTCGCAGCACTCGAGGTGCCGCGTGGCGCGATGCGTGTGCGCAGCCTGCAGGACTACGCGGCCGACCGCGCCGCGAGAGTTGCTGCCAGATGAGCCAGTCGTTCGGCACCCGACTCACCGGCGTCCTTGCGGCGAGTGGGCAGCTGTGCGTCGGAGTCGACGCACACGCCGGCCTGCTCGAGGCGTGGGGGCTGCCGGATTCGGCAGCAGGAGCACGCGACTTCGGCCTGCGCGTCATCGAGGCAGCTGCCGGTCGGGTCGGCATCGTGAAGCCGCAGATCGGCTTCTACGAGCGACACGGCTCGGCCGGCTACGCGGCGCTCGAAGACGTTCTGGCCGCCGCTCGGGCTGCTCAGCTTCTGGTCATCGCCGATGTCAAGCGTGGCGATCTGGGAACCAGCGTCGACGCATACGGCGAGGCCTGGCTGACGCCGGGCTCTCCGCTGGAGGTCGACGCCATGACGGCTGTTGCCTACCAGGGGCTCGGGTCGCTCGACGGAGTGCTCGCGCTGGCATCGCGCGAGGGCAAGGGTGTGTTCGTGTTGGCGGCAACCTCGAATCCCGAGGCGTTTGCCACGCAGACGGCTACCCGCGCGGACGGGCTTTCTGTGGCGGCCGGTGTGGTTGCCGACGTGGCGACCCGGAACGCGGCATCCGGCATTGACGGTCTCGGTTCGATCGGCGTGGTGATCGGGGCAACGGTTGCGTTGGGCGATTTCGGTCTCACACCGGGCTCGCTGGAAGGCATCCCAGTGCTCGCGCCCGGATTCGGTCACCAGGGAGCACGGATCGAACAACTGCGCGAAGTCTTCGGCGCATCGGCGCAGAATGTTCTGGTGAGTGCATCGCGCAGCATCCTGTCGGCCGGCCCATCTGGAATCGCGTCGGCGATCGAAAGCGCGGTCGGCGAGGTGGCAGCATGCCGCGCGTGAACCCGCCAGACGTCGATCGTGTCGCGGCAGCACGAGCCGCCGTCGCCGCTCGACGCGCCCGCGCCGCCGTCAAGCAGGCGGTCGCGAACCGTGATCGCACGGCGCTCGATGTTGCCGAGTCAGCGTGGGTGGGGGAGGCGACCGCCCCCGAGGCGACCTTGCGCGTTCGTGAGCTGTTGATGAGCATTCCGACCTTGGGTCCTACCCGCGCAGACAAGGCGATGGACCAGCTCGGCATTGCCAAATCGAAGAGAGTTGGTGGTCTCGGGACGCGCCAGCGAGTGAAACTGCGCGAGTACCTCTCGCTTCGCGAGGGATCAAACGAGCCCCAGACGAGCCGGTTAGTGGTGTTGGCCGGCCCTACCGCCGTGGGGAAGGGCACGGTCTCTCGATACATTCGTGAGCACTATCCCCACGTGCTACTCAGCATTTCGGCCACAACACGTGCTCCCCGCGACGGCGAGACGGATGGCGAGCACTACCTGTTCGTCAGTGACACCCAGTTCGACGACATGATCGCCCGCGGCGAGTTCTTGGAGTGGGCAACGGTGCACAACACCTCGCGGTACGGCACCCCGCGGTCGCCCATCGACGCGGCCCTAGCGGACGGCAAGAGTGTGCTGCTCGAGATTGATTTGCAGGGTGCGCGCTCGGTGCGCCGCGCGATGCCTGAGGCCCTCTTGGCGTTCTTGCTCCCGCCGAGTTGGGAGGAACTGGTGCGCCGTCTCGTCGGCCGTGGTACCGAGGATGCACCGGAACAGACCCGTCGGCTCGAGACCGCGAAGGTCGAAATGCAGGCCCAGGATGAGTTCGATGTGAAAGTCGTGAACCACGAAGTCGGCCAAGCGGCCGCAGACGTCGTAGAATTGCTTACAGTGCCCTGATCCGGTGATGGATCGGGCGTTCACGCTTCTGCGGTCGACTGACCGCCACCTCATCGCACACCGTCCAGGAGGACCCCATGGCCGACAAGAACTCCGGCATTATCGACCCGCCGATCGACGACCTGCTGTCGCGCGTCGACTCGAAGTACCAGCTCGTGATCTTCGCCAGCAAGCGCGCGCGGCAGATCAACGACTACTACGCCGACCTGCACGAGGGGTCACTGTTCGACAACGTCGGCCCACTGGTCGACTCGACCATCGACGACAAGCCGCTGTCGGTTGCTCTGCGTGAGATCAACGAGGGCAAGCTCACGCTGACCCCGTTCGACGCTCCCGAGTAGACAAACGCCGAGTAGACGAACCCCAAGTAGATGAACGTCGTCGTCGGGATCACCGGCGGCATCGCGGCCTACAAGGCCGTCAACGTTGTGCGCGGGCTGGTGCTCGCAGGGCACGACGTGCACGTCGTGGCAACTGATGCGGCGCTTCGTTTTGTTGGGCGCCCGACACTCGAGGCGATTAGCCGTAATCCGGTGTACAGCGAACTCTACGAGGGCGTCGCCGAGGTGCGGCATGTGGCGATCGGTCAGGCGGCCGAGCTGATCGTGGTTGCTCCCGCCACGGCGAACTCGATCGCCAAAATCGCGTGCGGTCTCGCTGACGACCTTCTCGGTAACACGATTCTCGCCTCGAAGGCGCCGCTGCTGCTCGCCCCGGCGATGCACACCGAGATGTGGCAGAACCCGGCGACCGTCGCGAACGTCGCGACCCTCCGCGCGCGCGGCGTGCACTTCGTGGGGCCGGAAAGCGGGCAGCTGACCGGATCCGACTCGGGACCGGGGCGCATGGCCGAGCCGGACGACATCATTGCGGCGGCCATGGGGCTCGCGAGCGGGGCTGAGCCCGAACGGGTCGCGTCACCCGGCGACCTTGCGGGACGTCGCATCCTGATCACCGCCGGGGGCACGCGTGAACCGCTCGACCCGGTGCGTTTCATCGGCAACCGCTCGAGCGGCAAGCAGGGAGTTGCCCTGGCGAGAGCAGCCGCGGCACGCGGGGCCACTGTCACGCTGATCGTCGCGAACCTCGATGACGGGGTGCTCGATACGCTGCCTTCCGCCGTCGCCGTTGAGCACGTGTCGACGACGCTCGAGCTGCAGGAAGCCGCGTTGCTGGCATCCGGGACCGCTGAGTTGATCATCATGGCGGCTGCGGTTGCCGACTACCGGCCGGAGACCATCGCCGATCACAAGATCAAGAAGGAAGCGCAGGGCGATGTCCTCGACCTCCGCCTCGTCAAGAACCCCGACATCCTGCGCGAGCTCACCAGCGGTCGACACGACGGCCAGGTGATCGTGGGCTTTGCCGCCGAGACCGAGCACGACCCCGAAGCGCTCTTGGCCATCGCGATCGCCAAGCTCGAGCGCAAGGGAGTCGACTATCTCGTCGTCAACAGAGTCGGCTGGACCGAAACCTTCGGCAGTGACGACAATGCGGTGATGGTGCTCGACGCGATGGGCCGTAACGTGGCAGAGGTTCACGGCAAGAAGCAGTCGGTCGCCGACCGTATCCTCGATGTGGTGGCCTGACCACCCCGCAGCATCCATCCCCGACCCGACAGGACGAATGTGAGTTCAGCGCTCCGTCTCTTCACCTCCGAATCCGTCACTGAGGGGCATCCAGACAAGATCTGCGATCAGATCAGCGATTCGATCCTCGACGCGTTGCTGACGGTTGACCCGCACGCCCGTGTCGCGGTCGAGACCCTCGTCACCACCGGGCTCGTGCACGTGGCCGGTGAGGTCACGACAACGGGTTACGTCGACATCCCCTCGATCGTGCGCAAGCGGATCACCGACATCGGCTACGACTCGTCCGACGTCTGGTTCGACGGGCGATCCTGCGGCGTGTCGGTGTCGATCGGCGGTCAGTCTCCGGACATCGCCCAGGGTGTCGATTCGGCGTTCGAGACGCGCGAGGGCAGCAGTGTCGACGCACTCGACCAGCAGGGTGCCGGCGATCAGGGCATCATGTTCGGTTACGCCACCAACGAGACACCCACGCTGATGCCGCTGCCGATCTGGCTGGCTCACCGGATGTCCGAGCGGCTGGCCGAGGTGCGTCACGATGGGCTGGTCGACTACCTGCGTCCCGACGGCAAGACCCAGGTCACGGTTGGCTACGACGGCTCGACCCCCAGCACGATCTCGACGGTGGTGCTCTCAACGCAGCATTCGCCGCAGGTCAGCACCGAACAACTGCGTGCCGAGATCGAAGAGCTGGTGATCCGACCTGTCCTCAGCCGGGTCAACCTGCCTTCGGCCGACGCCCGCGTGCTGATCAACCCGACCGGTCGGTTTGAGATCGGCGGCCCACAGGGCGACGCGGGGCTCACCGGTCGCAAGATCATTGTCGACACCTACGGTGGCTCTGCTCGTCACGGCGGCGGGGCATTCAGCGGAAAAGATCCCTCAAAAGTCGATCGCTCTGCTGCATACGCATTGCGCTGGGTGGCCAAGAACGCGGTGGCGGCTGGCCTCGCCGACCGACTTGAGGTGCAGGTGGCGTATGCCATCGGCACGGCATCGCCGGTTGGCCTCTATGTCGAGAGCTTCGGCACCGCCCACGTGCCAGAAGAGAGCATCATCGATGCGATCCGTGAGGTATTCGATTTGAGGCCAGCGGCGATCATCCGTGACCTTGATCTGCTGCGTCCGATCTACGCGCAGACCGCGAGCTACGGGCACTTCGGTCGGGAACTCCCCGACTTCACCTGGGAGAAGACCGACCGGGTCGACGACGTGCGCGGTGCCGTCGGTCTCTGAGGCGCGAGCTGTGGCCCCAGCCAGGATCGCCCGTGTGCTGGTCGAGTCGTCGTTGCCGCAACTCGACCGCCTGCTCGACTACCGCATCCCCGAGGGGATGGACGGTGTGGTGCCCGGTGTGCGGGTTTCGGTGCCGTTGCGCGCCGCGAGCCGGATCGCTGAAGGCTTCGTGGTCGAGCTCAGTTCGCAGCAAGACTTTCCCGGGCCGCTGAGCGACATCGCGGCGCTGGTTTCGCCAGTTCCCGTGCTGCAAGCTGAGGTGTGGGCACTGGCCCGCGCGGTGGCGGATCGCGCCGCTGGGTCAGCAAGCGACGTGCTGCGGCTGGCCATTCCGCCGCGACAGGTGCGGGTCGAGAAGTCGTGGCTGTCTCGGGTCGAACAGCCCGAGCGCGAGCCGATCGAGGCGCCCGCGATGGAGGGATACCCTGCCGACGTTCTCGAGTCTGCGCTCGCGTCCGGTGAGCGACTCGCACTTGGGGTCGCTCCCGGTGTGACCCAACTGGGGCCGCATGGCCCGTGGATCGGCCGCTGGGCGCTCACGCTCGCCCGTGCTGCGACGCGGGTGGTGGCGGCCGGGAAATCGGCGATCCTGGTTGCCCCTGACTATCGCGACCAAGAGCAACTTGCGGCAGCTCTCGAGACGCTGCTTCCCGCCGAGGCGATCATTCGGCTCGACGCCCGGCAATCGAATCCCGATCGCTACCGCGGCCTGCTGCGAGCCCTCGGCCCGGCTCCTGTCGTGCTGCTCGGCAACCGCTCGGTGGTCTACGCCCCGGCCGCCCAGCTCGGACTCGTCGCGGTGTGGAACGATGGCGATCCGCTCCTCGGTGAGCCGCTCTCTCCCTATGTTCACGCGAGAGATGCTGCGCTCGTGCGTCGTGAGCAGCAGGGAGGTGCTCTGGTCTTCGCGGCGCACACCCGCACCACCGAAGTCGAGCGACTGGTCGAGGTGGGATACCTGCGCGAGCTGGGGCTCGCCCGGCCGCGACATCCGCGGGTGATTCCCACCGCGAACATCGCAGCACAGGATCGCCTGGCGGCTCAGGCGCGCATCCCCTCGATTGCCTGGCGGGAGGCCACCGCCGGCAGCAAGACCGGTCCCGTGCTGGTGCAGGTGGCGCGACCGGGGTACGCGCCCGGGCTGCGCTGCGTTGACTGCGGCGAGTCTGCCCGCTGCCGCGTCTGCGGCGGCCCGCTGCACCAGAAGCGGCAGGGGGGCATCCTCAGCTGCAGTTGGTGCGGCGCTCCCGAAGCTGCTTGGCGGTGCCAAAATTGCCAGTCAACTCGAATCCGACCGGCAGGGGCGGGAGCGAGCCGTACCGCCGAAGAGTTGGGCAAGGCATTCCCCGGGGTGCGGATCATCGTCGCGGATGGCGAGCGAAGCATCCAGGCCATCGACGCCAAGCCGGCAATCGTGGTGGCCACGCGTGGGGCGGAGCCAATCGCAGCCGGTGGCTACCGCGCGGTTCTGCTTTTGGACGGTGACCGCATGGTGGCCCGCGAAAGTCTCAGAGTCGGTGAAGACTGCCTCCGCTGGTGGTCGGATGCTGCGGCTCTCGCCGCCGACGACGCCGCCGTCGTGCTGGTCGGCGTCGGGGGTTCGCTGGCTTCGGCCCTGGTCACCGGCAACCAGGCGGAGTATGCCCGTCACGAGTTGCGCGACCGACGTGCCTTGCACTTTCCTCCTGCAGCCCGGGTCGCGACGCTCAGCGGGGCACCTGACGCCGTCGCAGCGGCACTGAAGGCCCTGCCAGCGACAGCCGAATCTCTCGGCACCACTGAGGTTGACGGTCGCGCGCGGGCCATCGTGCGCTTCGACTACGCGCACGGAGCCACCGTCGCCGAAGCCGTGCGGTCAGAGATCATCAGGCAGGCCACCACGCGTCGCAAGACAGTTCCCGGTGCGCCGCCACGCCGGGGACGACAGCCCTTGCCGCTTCGTGCGCACTTCGACGATGCTGAGCCATTCGCAGAGTGACACCGGCGACCGGGTCGGGTACTGCAGAATCGTTGCGTGCCCTCACTCCGGATCGTCTTCGCGGGAAGCCCCGCCGCTGCGGTGCCGAGCCTGCGCCGCTTGCTGAACGGGCAGCATGAGGTGGTCGCGGTGGTCACCCGCGAGGATGCGCCGCTCGGGCGCAAGAAGGTGCTGACGGCGACACCGGTTGCCGACGAGGCGGAGCGGGCTGGCATTGCCGTCATCAAGGCGAACCGACTCGCACCGGTCACTGATCAGATCATCGACGTGAACGCCGACCTCGGCGTGATCGTCGCCTACGGGGGCTTGATTCGAGAGCCCCTGCTGAGTGCTCCTCGTTTGGGCTGGATCAACTTGCATTTCTCGCTCTTGCCACGGTGGCGTGGAGCCGCCCCGGTGCAGCGCGCAATCATGGCCGGTGACACCGAAACCGGCGCGGCGGTATTCCAACTGGTCGCCGAACTGGATGCTGGCGCGGTGTATTCATCGCTCCGCGAGCCGATCGGCGCGCACCAGACGGCTGGGCACCTGCTCACGACGCTCTCGGAGTCAGGCGCCGACCTACTGGCTGGCGTTGTCGACTCACTGGCCGACGGCACGGCAGTTGCGGTAGCCCAGGCCGGCGAGGTCACCCTCGCGCCGAAACTGACTCTCGCAGACGGTCGCGTCGACTGGACAGTGTCTGCCGATCGCGTCACGGACCGGGTGCGCGGAACCACGCCAGAGCCGGGGGCGTTCACCGAGTTCGGCGACGAGAGAGTGAAGGTGCTCGACGTGCTGGTGGCACGCGAGGCTCCGCCGCTGCCGCCCGGTCACCTCCAGCTGCGTGCTGGAAGGGTACTGGCAGGTACGGCGAGCGATCCGATCGAGCT
>JBDUBG010000444.1:0-1548 GCA_040004215.1 Pseudolysinimonas sp.
GCTCAGCCGCTCGTGCGGCAGGGTCTCCCAGGCGGGGAGGCTCAGCACTGTGGCGCCAGGAAGGTAGCTGCGAAACGCCGCGAGCACACCCTCAGACTCACGAGAGGTCGCGGTAATGGCCAGCAAGGCCTGCGGGCCCCCGCTCCCGTCGGGAGACGCGGCGCGCCTCTCGAGCAGTGCCGCGAGGAGTGGCACGCGCATGCCATCGATGAGCGAGAAATCGGCGTCGTTGTCGGCCTCGTGCAAGGCGTTTTCGAGCGTGCGGGCGCGCGCGAGCCCGGTGATCAAGCGTTCGAGTGCCACTCGCGCAAGTTTACGGCCCGCTGCCGACACCGGCGGCCCGCCGCCCGCCGCGACCGGTCTGGGGGAGCGACTGCCAGACACTCCGCAATCTGGGTCGGAAGCCGCGTCATTGCGGTGGTCACGTGAAGTCCCACGCAGATTGCGGAGTGCGCCCGGAGTGCCGCTCCGCGGCAGCGGCCATCGCGGTCGTCACGTTGTAGCGCTCGATGTCACGGTCAGGAGGTAGTCGGTCCCAGCACGGTCTCGACGCTGGGCGAGACGAGCGGCGGCTCCTTCAACTCGACGAAGATGCAGTGGGTGTCGGTCGTTCCGGTGTTGTGGCCGCTGTGAGTCTGCGATCCCAACCATCGGGCACTCCCCGCGGGAATCTCAACGTCGACGGCCTGGTCGCCCGACGCGAGCCGACGTGCGAACGAGCTCAGGGTGACCATCACGCTGTCCGGGTGGTCGTGCGGCACCGACTCTTGACCGGGATGGTCACGGTATTCCAGCACCCGAACCCGCTCGTTTTCGAACAGGACCGAGTACAGCCCGGGGTTGCTCACCACTGGATCCGCCGCCATGGCAAGAACCGTACTCGCGCTACTCCGGTCTCGGCGCGTGGAAACGTGTCTGCGCCGCCAGCAGCCCCTCGATGATCACGAGCTCGGTGGCGTCGACAGCATCCGACAGCAGCGACGGCAGCACCTCGCGCTCGGCACCGGTGAACGGCTTGAGCACGAAGTCGGCGGCGTCCTGTCGGCCGGGCGGGCGCCCGATCCCGATCCTGACGCGCACGAAGTCGGGAGTGCCGATCGCGGCAGCGATATCGCGGATCCCGTTGTGACCGCCGTGACCGCCACCGCTCTTGATGCGCACGGTGTCGAACGGAATGTCGAGTTCGTCGTGCAGCACGATCAGCTGCGAGGCATCCAAGTCATAGAAGCGCAACAACTGCGCAACCGGACCGCCAGACAGATTCATGAAGCTGTTCGGCTTGGCCAGGATCAGCTTCGGGCCGCCGGGCGACAGGCGCGCCTCGGCGACAGTCGCGTTCGCCTTGTGCGACTTGAACGTCGCACTGCTCTGGGAACTCACACCGACGCGATGCGCTAGCTCGGCCAACGCCATCTGGCCGACGTTGTGACGATTGCTGGCATAGCCGGGCCCGGGGTTGCCGAGCCCGACTACCAACCAGCTGTCGTCTGTCACGAGGGTGCTGAGCTACTCCGCGGCGTCGCCGTCGGCGGCAGCCTCGGCGTCGCC
>JBDUBG010000266.1:0-5126 GCA_040004215.1 Pseudolysinimonas sp.
ATGGCGGCCCCCAGTACGACCAGCACCATGACGAAGGCTGCGACGCCAAGCCTGTTGCGTCGCGTCGCGGAGACGGGATCGCCAAAGGCCCCAGCGGTACTCGGGATCGCGGTCATGCGCCGAGCGTAGCGGCGGCCGACGCTGTGGCGCGCGCTACGCCGGGAACGTCACCGTTGTGCTGTCGCCGACGTCGGGCGGTGTCTTCGTGGCGAGACCTTTCAGCGTCTCGAAGGCCTTGACCACTGCGGGCTTGTCGGTGTCCCACACTTCGGCCGTGGCGACATCCACCCGCAAGAGCGCGACCGAGGGGTCGCTGCGGCCGCCCTCGAACCACGCCTCGGCGAACGGGTTCCAGTAGCGATCGATGCGCGCCTGATCACGGTCTACCGATGCCCCACCACTCAACGACAGGTAGCCCTTGCCGTCACCGACCGCGACGTTCACGTTGGGGTGATCTGAGATCTCGGTCGTCTTTGGGCTCGGGTCCTGTGTGAAGAACCAGAGCGTGCCGTCGAAGTCGTCGTCGATGATCGCCAGCGGGCGACTGTGCAACGTGCCGTCGGTTGCCTGCGTCGTCACGGTCGCGAAGCGTGCAGCTTTCAGGATGGTGGAAATCGTCGTCATGTCATCGTCGTCGGTCATGGGGCAACGCTCGCACCGGGTGGTCACGGTGGGGCGAACGCCCAGGCGGATCACAGGCAACGCTCGCAGGCGGGCGCGATAGCCTCGCAGCATGGCGGCAACGGGCATCGACACCTTGATCATCCTGGGCGCGGGGGGTGACCTGACCTCGCGGCTGCTGCTGCCGGGGCTCGCCTCGCTGCTCAGCTCGTCGCGCGGTCAACAGCTGCAGTTGATCGGCGTGGATCGCGATGCGATGACCGACGCCAAATGGCAGTCACGGGTTGCGAAGGCGTTCACGGGTTCGCCCTCTGCACTCGCGACCAAGGTGGCGAAGAAGTCGTTCTACTTGCAAGGCGATGCGACCAGCGCGACCGACCTGATGCGCGCCATCGATGCCGCCACCGGACGAGTGGCGCTCTACTTTGCGTTGCCACCTGCCATCGCGGCTTTGGCGTGCGCCGCACTCGCAGACGAGAAGCTGCCGGCTGGGATCGTGTTGGCGCTCGAGAAGCCGTTCGGCACCGACTTGGCCTCAGCGAAGGCGCTCAATCGGCTGCTCCAGACCTTCTTGCCCGAAGAGCAGTTGTTTCGCGTCGACCACTTCCTCGGCAAGTCAACGGTGCTCAACCTGATCGGTCTGCGCTTCGCCAACCGGATTTTCGAACCGCTCCTGAGTGCGCAGAACGTGGCGCACGTCGAGATCATTTTCGAAGAGGTGCTCGGGCTGGAAGGCCGCGCCGGCTACTACGACAAGGCTGGAGCCTTGATCGACATGATCCAGAGTCACCTGCTTCAGGTGCTTGCCATCGCCACGATGGAGCCGCCGTCGTCGATCGGCTCAGAAGACCTGCGCGGTGCGATGGCCCAGGCGCTGCGTGCCACGCGTCCGTGGCTCAAGAACGGCACCGAGAGCCGCCGCGCGCGCTACACGGCGGGCAAAGTCGGGCGACGCATCATGCCGTCGTACGTCTCGGAGAAGGGCGTCGACCCGGCACGCAACACCGAGACGCTGGCAGAGATGACGGTGGCCGTCGATACCTGGCGCTGGGACGGCGTGCCGTTCGTGCTCCGTTCGGGCAAAGCGCTCGGCGACCCCCGCCAAGAGATCGTGTTCACCTTTCGAGACGTGCCGCACCTGCCGACCGGATTCAGCGGTCCGTCGCGCCAGGCACGACTCCGCGTCGGCATCAACCCTGCCGTGCTGGACGTCGACCTGGTGACCAACGGGCGCGACGATCCCTTCAACCTGGAATGGGACACCCTGAGTGCCGAGTTCGGGGCGAGCGAGCTCAGCGCATACGGCGAGGTTCTCGCCGAGTTGCTCGACGGCGATCCGACCCTGTCGGTGCGCGGCGACGTCGCCGAGGAGTGCTGGCGGATCGTCACGCCGGTGATCGCGGCGTGGAGGAAGAACGCGGTGCCGCTCGACAGCTATCCGGCGGGATCGAACGGACCGAAGTCCTGGCGCTAGGCGCTACTCGCCCCGCAGCCCGGTCAGAATTTTGTCGAGCCGCCGCTGCTTCGTCTCGTCGGCCTTCGCCTCGCTGATCGCGCGGGCGTGCTCCTTGCGAAAGGTGAACGACAGCTTCTCAAACGCGACTGCCGCGACCGGGTCGGCGGCGAGAGCCGCCGTCAGCTCGGGCGGCATGTCGACCTCGCGCGGTGCGGTTTCGAGCTCGAGAGTCACGCCGACCTCCTCGCCGCCCCGAAGTCCGGATGCCGTGCGGTGCGCAACGCTGAACCCGATCATGTTCTTGCCGCCCATGACGGCGATCGTGTAAACGAACGAGTACGCCCCGTTGATCGTCACCTTGACGAGCGGGCGTTTGCCGGCTCCCAGTTCGGTGATGACCTCGTCGGGCACGACGATCCCGACGTTGTTGCCGTGCTGGTGCAGCACGGTTCGAAAGGTGGGCATCTCAGCTCGTTTCGATGGGGTTGGGCAATTGCATGAAGGCGAACAGCGCTCCCGTGGCGTCTGCCGCTCGCGACATCCGTCCGAACGGGGTGTCGGTGGGTCCGTCGAAGACGGTGCCTCCGTTCGTGGTCACGAGGGATGCTGCGGCGTCAGCGTCGGCAACGGCGAGGTACAGCATCCACTGCGAGCTCGGTGCAGCGCCGGGCCGTGAGCCGTCGCGAGCAGTATCGAGGATTCCGGCGCTCGACGAGCCCTGCTCCCCGAACACCACCATGCGAAAATCGTCGCTGTCGCCGATCGAGGTGACGGTCCAGCCGAACACCTTCTCGTAAAAGGGCACTGCGGCGGCGAAATCCCGAGTGTGCAGTTCGAACCAGCACGGGGCGCCCGCTTCGTTGACGCGTTCGAAACCGGTGAACGGGCCGGCCTGCCAGATGGCGACCTCAGCTCCCGACGGGTCTTCGAGCAGCGCCCAGTCGCCCATCCCGGCAACGTGCGACGGCTCGTGCAGCACGCGCCCACCGGCATCAGCTGCCGCGATCACAGCGGCTTGGATGTCATCAACCTTCAGGTAGACGGTCCACCGGTCTGCGACCTCGTCAACCTTCGGCGCGAGCCCGCCGATCTGCTTGCCGGCCGACGTGAAGTCGGCGTAGTCGTCCAACTCCGGAAAGTCTGCACGCGTCCAGCCCAGCACGGCTCCGTAGAACGCAGTCGAGGCGTCGAGATCGGAGCTGGCGAGGTCGGCCCAGACGGGAGTGCCGACGGGAAGAACGGGGGCGAGGGCTGGCATGACGGAACCTTACTCGCTGAAGAACTCGACCAGCACCGGAGCGAGAGCACCGGGCGACACCTGGTGGGTCTGGCCCGGCAGGATGCGATGCTGCGCCCCGGGGATGGCGGCGGCCACTGTGACTTGAGCGGCCGTCATCTGCTTCGGGCTCTTGCCCCCGCACAGCACGAGGCTCGGCACCGTGATGGCGGCGAGCTCGGCGAGCGGCGCGACGAACTGGGCGCCCATCACCCGTGCGTCGTAGGGGAGCGTGATCGCGACCGCCTGCAACTGCGCCCACACCTTCGGCATCATTCGCATCATCAGCGGCAAAAAGAACGGCCCGCCGACCATCTTCACCATGAAGTAGCCGACGGCTTTGCCATTTTCGTTCTTCGCCAGCAGGGCCTGCAGTTCGCCCAGATAGTCGCGCGGTTGCCCGTCTTTGCCTGCGCGAAGTCCCATCCAGGGTGCCTCGTAGCCGATCAGCTTTCGCATCGGCACGCCGGCCGCTGCGGCGCGGTAGGCGATCCCGGCACCTGACGACTGCCCCATTACGTAGGCGTCCCCGCCGGTCGCAGCGATGACCGCTTCCAGATCCTCGAACTCTCGTTGAGGTGCATATGGCTGGATGTCGCCGCTCTCGCCGCGACCGCGCCGGTCGTAGATCACCACGGTGAAGTGGTCGGTGAGGTGGGCCGAAACGTCGCGTGCCGGCCCGAATTCACGGAAGCAGAGCGCGCCGTCGATCAGCACCAGCACCGGGCCAGAGCCGGCACGCTCGAATGCGATCCGCGTGCCATCTCTCGACGTGGCGAACTCGGTGACAGGGGCGGTGGTCGTGGTTTTGGTCATGCGGAGATCCCGTCGAGAAGTTCGTCGATCTTCGTGAACGAGAGCTCCCAGCCCTCGCTGGTCACGTCGCGGAAGCCGGGACCGAAGGGGCCCTGATGCAGGGTAAGTCGAGTGGCGCCGTCGAGTTCGTGGAGCCAGATGCGCAACACGATCGGTTCTGCGTCGTCATCGACGTGGTCGCCTGGCGGCCGTGACTCCATTCGGCCTTCAAGATATTCGGGGGCGCGCACGGAGACGATCTCGGATCGGATGGCGGAGACCTGTCCGGTGGCATCCACCACCATGTCGAGATCCCAACGCCCGCCTACGTGGGGCTCGATCACGACCGAGGTCGGATCGACGTGAACTCCGGTCGGCCCAAACCACCGCGCGAGGTACTGCGCGTCGGCAAAGAACTTCCAGACGACGTCCCGGGGTGCCGCGAAGTCGCGGGTGAGAAAGACGATGCAGTCGCCAACGTTGGGCAGCGGCGGGTCGTAGCTCAACTCGGTCATAGCGTGGGGTGCTCCTTCAGGTAGTCGGCGAGCGCCGCGTCGAGCTTGTCGAAGCTCTGGTTCCAGAACGTTCGGTAGCGCAGCATCCATTCGCTGGCATCACGCATCGGTGTCGCCTCCAGGTGGCTGTAGCGGGCGGTGGCGACTCTGGTGCGTGAGATGAGACCCGCGTGTTCGAGCACGCGGAGGTGTTTCGAGACAGCTGGTTGGCTCATCGCGAATGGGGCACCGAGTTCGGCTACTGAGGCATCGCCCTGCATCAGTCTCATCAGAATGGCGCGCCGGGTGGGATCAGCGAGTGCCGAGAACACGGGGCTGAGTGTGTCTCTCTGCATCTGCTCACTCTTCTCTGACCCCGGCGTATTCATAACCGAATGGTTCTGATCATATCGACAGGGGGTGTGGTGTCAAGGCCGATAGGCTGAGGTCATGAAGGTGTTCTTCTTCCTGGTGGCATTCGCGT
>JBDUBG010000460.1:0-5114 GCA_040004215.1 Pseudolysinimonas sp.
GTGGTTCTTCGACGCGCGGGTGTGGGACGAGGCGGAGCTCACCATCTATGAGTTGGCGACCATTCATCGGCAACACGAGCTCGAGTTCAAGAAGCTGCTCACCGCGGTGCGGCACGGCGTCGTGACGGCAGACATGGCGCGTCGGCTCAACCAGGTGGGGGCACGGCCGGCTCCCACCGACGGCGCGATCACCCTCGCGACCACGAACTCGACCGTGACGCGGATCAACGCGGCCGAACTCGCGAAGCTGCCCGGCCGCGGGCTGTCTGCTGTCGCCGAGGTGAGCGGTGAGTTCGGCGGCCGTGCATACCCGGCAGACGAACGGCTCGAACTGAAGGTCGGCGCGCAGGTGATGTTTCTGCGCAACGATGTGGGAGGCGAGGGGCGCTGGGTCAACGGCACTATTGGCGAAGTCGTGAAGATCGGCGACACGGTCATGGTCGACGTCGATGGCGAGCGACACGAGGTGCGACCTGCGACCTGGGAGCGCTATCGCTACAGCTACTCCGCCCTGACCAAGACCCTGAACAAGGATGTCGTTGCCGAGTTCACGCAGTTCCCGCTGCGACTTGCGTGGGCGGTCACCATCCACAAGTCGCAGGGCAAAACGTACGAGCGCGCCATCGTGGATCTCGGCCAGCGCAGCTTCGCACCGGGCCAGACCTATGTCGCCTTGAGTCGCATCACGGCGCTTGAGGGACTGTTCATGACGCGTCCACTGCGGCCGAGCGACATCATCGTCGACGAGAACGTCACCCGGTTCATGAGCAGGGTGACCGCGCTGCCGGGGATTGCCGCGGCATCCGCGCTCTAGGTCACGGTTCGGTTTCGCTCGACGGACATTACCTGCCGGCGGTTGATCTTGGCCGCAAGACTTCGCTACGGTGAAGCCTCACGCCGAATCGAAAGGAGGCCGAAGATGATGTTTTACATTCGCACGGCCTGCTTCGCCGGTGTTGACGCGATGTCGATCGCATAGTTCTTCAGGCACTGGCCTGGCGACGTTCGACGCCGGCGAAGCAGTCCCGGATCTCCGGTTGACGCTCGCTGTCGACGGTTGATCCACGTCCGACAGACGACACGCGCTTCTCGCTCGGTGTCGTCGGCGGTGCCCACTCGGCGCTGCCGCCCATCCCGGATGCCGCTCGCCACTCGCGAGCGCGCGTTCGCACGCGCTGGCCCATCCGCCGGCACGAACGAAGGAAGCACCATGAATACGCAACTCCTCGAGGCTCGTCCGAGCCCCGATCCATCGGTTCAGCACCGTGTCGCGACCCATCCGTCGTCGGCGCGCCTGACGGTCTCGCGCGGCAGTGCGACTGATCGTCTCGCGCTCCGCCTGGGGATGGCCCTCGTGATCTGGGGCCGCCGGCACGTCGACCGCGTCGATGCCCGCAGTCGGGCGGTCGCTCTCGATGTCGCCCTGCACGCCAGACGCGACCGCGAACTTGCGGCCGAGCGGCTGCTGCTGCTGACGGTCCCGCGGCGATGACCGCGCGACCGCTCGGCGCGAGCCCGCACCACGAACGACCCGCTGTCTCCGCACAGCGGGTCGTTCCGCGTTCAGGGCGTTGCGTCGACGAGGCAGTCGCCAGTCGCCAATGCGGTGAGCGCACCCCTTCATCGCGCCAGGATGGGGTCCCCTCCGTTGCTCCCGATCGTCAAGAACGACCGCAGAGCTTCATCTCGGGCGGTAGGGACGGCGCCCCGCGGACGCGCGAGGCCGACGATGGCGGGCGCAACGGGGTCGGCAATAGCGAGTGCGCAGACGGTGTGTCCGTCATAGGTGAAGGCAGAGGCTGGCTGCTGGAACATCACCGCGTATCCGAGCTCAGCCCCGACCATGCAGCGCACGGCCTCGTAACTCGTCGAGGTCGCGCCAACGCGCGGGGTGAGGCCCAAGGACTGAAACATGGCGCGCGTATTCTGCGCAGTTGGGGGCAAGTCGAGAACGATCAGCGGCTCGCTCACGAACTCACCGAGCGACACCGAATGACGCGCGGCAAGGGGATGGCTTGCGGCGACGAGTACATGAGGTCGATATCGCAGGAGGGGTTCAAACGACAGCGAGGCTGGCACGTCGACGCTATAGGCCACCGCAACATCGATGCGGCCCTGCAACAGCTGCTCGTGCAGCTCTGACGCGGATCCTGCTCTCAGATCGAGCTCGACGTCTGGGTAGTTGTGCTGAAACTCTTTGACTACCGCGGACGCGAAGAACGGCGTGAGAGTGGTGAAGCAGCCGATGGCGAATCGACCGGAAATCGTTGACGTCGCGAAGTCAGCAGCGTCACCCAGCGCTTCAGCGCCCCGAATGACACCTCGAGCGTGTACCAACATCCTGGTTCCCGCAGGAGTAAGGGTCACCCCCCGACCCTTTCGACGCAAGAGCAGTTGCACACGCAGGTGGCGTTCTAGATCGTCAAGGGCGAACGTCAGAGCCGATGGCGTGACCTGGCATCTCGCCGCGGCGGCGGTGAGGGAACCTTCTGCCGCCGCGGCCTCGAAGTACTCCAACTGGCGCAGGGTGAAGCCAGCCGTTCGCATTGTGTGATCGTCTCACAAGCGACTTGAATATTTCATGCTTTACATGAAATGGGTGCACAAACAACACTGGGTCTCGACGCTGTCGATCAGATCATGCAACTTCAAGGAGGAAGTCATGACCAAGAGTCTCGAAGATGCGATTGGTGAGGCAGGGAACCCCCAAACACTGCTCTGGGAGTCGCAGAGCCCGCCGGCCGTAGTTCCGCGGGTCGTCCCGGAGTTCACGAACTGGCGTGACGAGCAGCTCGCCTGGCGCAGGACTGCCGTGCTGTATGACCAGTCGCATCACATGGCTGACCTCAACATCACAGGTCCTGACGCGTTGAAGCTGATTCGTAGCCTGGCGGTGAACAGCGTGGAGAACTTCCCCGTCGACGTCGCAAAGCAGTTTGTCGCGGTGAGCCCCGACGGCTTTGTGATCGGCGACAACATCTTGTTCCACCTCGACGACGACGAGTATCAGGCAGTCGGCATCCCCCCTTCGATCAACTGGATGCACTACCACGCGGTCACCGGCGGCTACGACGTCCGCGTGTGGCGCGACGACAACTCGCTGTACCGCAAGGGAAACCCGGTCCTGTACCGCTACCAGATCCAGGGGCCGGGTGCACTCGATGTCATCCGAGAGGCAACCGGCCAGGAGCCGCCGAAGCTGAAGTTCTTCCATATGACCCGTTTCACCATCGCCGGGAAAGAGGTACGGGCACTTCGCCACGGGATGGCGGGCGAACCTGGCTTCGAACTCTGGGGACCGTGGGACGACAACGAGGAGGTGCACGCGGCTCTTCTCGAGGCCGGCAAAAACTACGACCTCACGCAGGTTGGTGGACGTGCGTACCACACGAACGCGCTTGAGTCGGGGTGGCTCCCGCGCCCGCTGCCGGCGATCTACACCGGCGATGAGCTTGCCGATTACCGTCGTTGGTTGACGGAGAACGCTTACGAGGCGACCTCGCCGCTCGGCGGGAGTTACTTCTCGAAGGACATCGCCGACTACTACCTCACGCCGTACGACCTCGATTACGGTCGGCTCATCGCGTTCGACCACGAGTTTGTCGGACGGGCGGCGCTAGAAGAAATGGCGGCGAATGGACGTTCGCTGAAGAACAAGAAGGTCACGCTGGTGTGGAACGGTGACGATACGGCGGCGGCGGCCGGATCCAAATACCAGCCGGGCCCGGGCGCGAAGTACTTTAACGAGCCGATGGCGCTCTACGACACCTTCCACTATGACCGCGTCGAGGTGGACGGTCAGCAGATCGGCCTCTCGACCTGGACGGGCTACAGCGCGAACGAGCGCGCGATGCTCTCTCTCGCCGTCGTTGACGCTCAGTTCGCGGAACCCGGGACCGAGGTCGTAGTGGTCTGGGGCGAAGACACGCCGTCGTCAAAGGCCCAAGTCGAAGACCACGTGCAGGTACGCATTCGAGCCACTGTGCAACCGGCTCCGCTCACTGTCGAGGCCCGCACCTCCTACCGCGCGAACTAATCGTTGCGGGCGGAGCGCTCGGCACCCATACCGACGGCGAGCAGCAGAACGGCGCTGGCGAAGTGCAGCACGTTGTCTGCGCCGTTCAGGGCGAGGACGTTGACGGGCCCACCGATGACGAACAGACCGAACAGGCCGAGCACCAGGCAGAAAGTTCCGGTCAACGTGGTGACGATTTTCGCGGCAGTAAACGTCGAAAGCCCGGCGAGGAGCAGTGCCGCTCCGATCAGAATGTTCAGCATGTTGTGGAAGGAGTTCACCCCGAAAGCTCCCACGAGCAGCCCGCCTGAGGTGGCGAAGAAACCCTGGTGTGCCGTGGTAAGCCATCCGACGATCCCGGCGATCAGATACAGCGTGCCGACAACGGTGGCGATGATGCGGTTGGTGGATGCCTGCATGCGTTGCCTTTCACCCCTGGCGATGGTTCAGCGCCTCAACTGGCTGGCGGGTATGGGTACTCGGACGACCGCCCCTGGAACGCGATGATCGCCTCGTTGCGGATCTGCCCATCCTCGATCTCGATGGCCCGACGGATCGTCTCGGATGCCGCCCACGACGACGGCCCTTCCATCGCGATCCGCAAGAAGGGCATCACTGCCTCGCTGATCTCCCAGGTCGTGGAGTTCCAGAGCAGCGAGGGGCTGTGATCCACCGCGTAGTAGTTCGTGGAGTCGCCCACCGTGAACATCGGGTCGGCAAACGTCGTCGCCCGAGCCCAGCTGAACCCCATCCCCTCGTCGACTGAGACGTCGATGATCAGGCTGCCGGGGCGGAAGGCGCCGAGGTCCGAGACGTCGAGATAGGTGAGCGGGTCGTTCGGGTCTTGCAGGGTGCAGTTAACGACGATGTCGTTCTCGGCAAGGTAGGGCGCGAGATTGACCGGGCCATCATCCGTGTTGACGGTGCTCTGAAAGGGAGGCTCGCTGTCGTGCTCGAACTGGATGATGTCAACCGACGGGATCGGCGATCCCACCGCCGCGGTGTCTCGGTTGGTCAGCACCCGCACATCGTGGATGCCGTGGGCATTCAGCGCGGTCACCGCGCCGCGAGCGGTGGCTCCGAATCCGATCACGGCCGC
>JBDUBG010000387.1:0-5104 GCA_040004215.1 Pseudolysinimonas sp.
CGCCGGTGGCAGCGTTTGCGAGCGATGCCCGCAAGCTCTACGGGGTGCAGTGGCATCCCGAGGTCAAGCACTCAGAGTTCGGTCAGCGCGTCTTAGAGAACTTCCTGCATGACGCGGCCGGGATTCCAGCCGACTGGAACAGCGGCAGCGTGATTGCCGAGCAGGTCGCGAAGATCCGTGCTCAGGTCGGAACCGGCCGAGTGATCTGCGGACTCTCGGGCGGAGTCGACTCGGCCGTTGCCGCGGCGCTCGTGCACAAGGCTGTCGGCGATCAGTTGGTCTGCGTGTTCGTCGACCACGGCCTGCTGCGCGCCGACGAGCGCGTGCAAGTCGAGCGCGATTACGTCGCGGCCACCGGCATTCGGTTGGTCACGATCGACGTGGCTGAACAGTTCTTGAGTGCGCTCACCGGGGTCACAGACCCTGAGACGAAGCGCAAGATCATCGGGCGCGAGTTCATCCGCACCTTCGAGCAGGCGCAGGCCGACCTGGTTGCAGAGTCTGCGGCCGACGGCGATCCGATCGCGTTCCTGGTGCAGGGCACGCTGTATCCGGATGTCGTCGAGAGCGGCGGGGGCACGGGCACCGCCAACATCAAGAGCCACCACAACGTGGGCGGCCTGCCAGAAGACCTGCAGTTCGAACTCGTCGAGCCGCTGCGCGCCCTGTTCAAAGACGAGGTGCGGGCCATCGGGCGCGAGCTGGGATTGCCAGAGGTCATCGTGGGGCGTCAGCCGTTCCCGGGGCCAGGCCTCGGCATCCGGATCGTTGGCGAGGTCACCTTCGAACGCCTCGAGCTGCTGCGCAAGGCGGATGCCATTGCTCGCTTCGAACTGAGCGCCGCGGGTCTCGACAACGAGATCTGGCAGTGTCCTGTCGTGCTCCTCGCCGATGTGCGCTCGGTGGGTGTGCAGGGCGACGGGCGAAGCTACGGGCACCCGATCGTGCTGCGACCGGTGTCGTCTGAAGACGCCATGACGGCCGACTGGACGCGCCTGCCATACGACGTGCTCGCCCGCATCTCGACTCGCATCACCAACGAGGTCACCGGCGTAAACCGGGTCGTGCTCGACGTCACGTCGAAGCCGCCGGGAACGATCGAGTGGGAGTGAGCGGCAAAGAGAACGGCCATTTCTGGCCGCTTTCCCGCTCCCTCCGATGCCCGTCTCGGGCATCGGAACCGCCAACGAATTAGCTGCGCGGCATAAAGAACGAGATCAGCCGCAGGATCTCGAGGTAGAGCCACACCACGGTGACGACGATGCCGAAGGCAGCCGTCCAGCCGTACTTGCGCGGCTGACCGCTCTGAACACCTCGCTGCACAAAGTCGAAGTCAATGACGAGCGAGTACGCCGCCATGATCACAACGAGGATGCCGAGCGGAACGCCGAGCGGAATGGTGGTTCCGGGGATGTTGACGTCGCGAAGTCCGTTCATCGACGTCGTCACGCCGAACAGCATGAGCCCCAGGTTGACCACCGAGAACGCGAGATAGCCCACGATCGCGACGAGGAAGATCTTGGTCGCCCGCTTCGAGGCGCGCACCTTGCCGCTGGCGAACAGGGCCAGCGTGACGGCGACCACACCCAGGGTGCCGAACACCGCCATCGGAACGATGCCCGAGTTGTACGTGTGGTTATACCAAGCTGAAACGGCGCCGACCAGCACGCCCTCAGCCAGACAGTAGAGCAGGATCAACGCGGGCGAGGGCTCGCGCTTGAACGCGTTGACCAAGCCGAGCACGAGACCGACGATGAGCGCGGGGAAGAGCAGGACCGGCACGAACCAGCCGAGAGCGGCTCCGACCACGAGCACGAGAAAGCTGATCGCAGTCTTGACGATGGTGTCTTCGTAGCTCATGCGATCCATCTGGGTGGCCGTGGCATCCGGCAACGCGAAATGTTCGTCGAGCTGGGCGGCCGAGGGGATCGGGATCGCTGAGATCGCGGCATCCTTGGCAGCCTGGCGCTGTGCCGCCTTCGGCGAGAAGGCGGGGGAGTTGGAGAAGACGGGGTTCGACATGGCGGGCTCCGATGATCTGGTGACAAAAGTCTACGAGGGCGTCCGGGGAAGTTGCCGAGAATCTCGGGTGGTGGCGACCGCGCGCGCGGCCAACGCCGCCGCCACCATGACGGCGAACTCAATGCCGAGAGCCGGCAGCATGTCGCTGTAGTCGGGGAACAACTTCGGCACGATCACCGCGGCGGCGAGCACGAAAATGACCGTCGGGTAGCTGCGTAGCGGCCGGTGCCGCACCAGCAGCCAGCCGATGTATGGCAACACGAGCACGCCGATGAAGCGGGGACCGGTGAGCAGCAGCCAGACGGCCGGTGTCGAGATGACGATCGCGACCACTCGACGCCAACCGGCGGTCGGGATCACGCACCATCCCGCCACGTGCGCGACCGTGCCAGCCAGCAACAGAAGCAGCACGTAGGTGTCTGAGCCGGCGACCGCGACCGCGCCGCTGACGATCAGGATGCCGCCGCCGACGATGCGCGCCGGCGCTGTTCCCCAACGTAGCGGCAGAGTCGTCGTGCTCACAGCTCAGGAGTTCAGCACGAGATAGCTGATGCCGAGCACGAGCAACGCCGCCAACCACAGATAGCCGAGCACGATCGCCACCCAGGCGATGGCCGTTCCGCGTTCGCCGGTGCGACCGATCTGGTTGAGGGCGATATGCCCGAAGAGGGCGGCCAGCGGGCTTACCAGGCACCCGAGGATCAGCGCGAGCACGGCCAGGATGTTGACGTGCGGGTCTGCGGCTGCTGCCGGGCGGATTGCTGCAGGAGTTGGCTCCGGGTCATCCTCGGGGATGTCCTCTGCGCGCAGAATCGGACTGGCGGGTTCTGGTGCAGGTTCTGGCACAGGTGCGGGTGCGGGTGCGGGTGCGAGTTCCGGCTCGGGTGCCGGTGCGAGTGCGGACTCTGCCGCGGGTGTGGGTGCGAGTTCCGGCTCGGGTGCCGGGGTGGGTGCGGGCTCCGCCTTGGACTCGGGTGCAGGCTCCGCTTTGGGCGCGGTATCTTGCTCGTCCGCTACGGGAGCGATCGCCGCATCAACGACGCCGGTCGGCGTGCCGCAAGAGATGCAGAATTTCCACTCCGGCTGCAGCTCACGGGAGCAGTTCGTGCAGACGGTCATGGTCCCGCAAGATTATCGTGAGCGCATGAGCACCTTGCACCCCCCGTTCGTGATTGGGCACCGCGGGGCTCCCGGCTACCGGCCAGAGCACACCAGGTCGTCCTACGAGCTGGCATTCGCATTGGGGGCGGATGCGGTGGAGCCCGATCTGGTGGCCACGCGCGATGGCGTGCTCGTGGTGCGGCACGAAAACGAAATTTCAGGGACGACGGATGTGGCGAAGCATCCTGAATTCGCTGGACGTCGCACCACCAAGGTGGTCGACGGCGTGACCCTGACGGGATGGTTCACCGAGGACTTCACCTGGAAAGAACTCGCGACACTGCGCGCGATCGAGCGGCTGCCCAAGATCCGGCCGCACAATGTCACCTTCAATGGCACGCAGCCGATGCTGCGCCTCAGCGAGCTGCTCGACATCATCGACGACGCGAGCGAGCGGCTGCGGCGCCCGCTACGCATGGTCAGCGAGATCAAGCACGCCACATACTTCGCGTCGATCGGCATGCCGCTCGATGAACTAGTCGCCGAGCAGCTCGGGCCGTGGGGCTCGCGCGATCGGCTCACGGTTGAGTGCTTCGAGCAGACGGTGCTCGACCAGGTACGCGCGCGGGGTGTGGATGCCTCGTACGTGTATTTGCTCGAGTCGAGCGGCGCCGCCGCCGACCTGGTTGCCCGCGATGGTTCGGGTGCGGTGACGTACGCCGAACAACTGACGGATGCCAGCCTGGCCCGGTTGGCCCGCGACGTCGACGGAATCAGCGTTGACAAGAACCTGCTGCTCACCGCTGGCGCTCGCGGCGCGGTGGGCACGACCGACTTGGTGGCGCGGGCGCACGAGCACGGCCTGACGGTCTTCACCTGGACCCTTCGCCCGGAGAATCGCTTCCTGGCTCCCGGCCATCGGATCGGCTCGGCCGCGGGATCGGGTGGGGCCGACTGGGGCGACTGGCGTCGCGAGTTCGAGCTGATCCTGAGCACCGGCGTCGACGGGATCTTCACCGACCACGCCGACCTGGCAGTCGCCGCGCGCGACGGCTTCTGAGCTGCCACTCGCCCCCCCCACCTGCGAAATCAAGGAATCGGCATCCCAATGTCGGGCCGATCTGTGCCCTGGTGCGAGATCGGGCCGCGATTTCCTTGATTTCGCAGGTTCGCGGAGGTTCGCGGAGGTGCAACTGGCGCGACCGCCTCGGCGGCGCCCCTAGTCGCAGTCGCCTCGCAGGAGGGCGGCCACAACCGCGGCGTGTACCTCGGGCCAGCGATCCATCACCTGCTGATAGCTGAACCGAAGCACGCGATAGCCACGAGCGCTGAGCCCAGCATCACGGCGGCGATCCGCCTCGAACTCGGTCGAGCCCGCGTGGAACTCCTCGCCATCAACCTCGACGACGAGGCGTGTTCCGAAGAGGAAGTCGACGCGACCGACACCGCGGATGGCGACTTGGCGGCGCGGGTGCGGGTGCAGATGCCGCATCCGGAGCCAGAAGAGCGTTTCCGTACCCGATTCGCAGATCCCGTCCGCGTCGAGAAGCGCTGCCTG
Organism: Pseudolysinimonas sp.; assembly: GCA_040004215.1. Taxonomy (GTDB): domain Bacteria; phylum Actinomycetota; class Actinomycetes; order Actinomycetales; family Microbacteriaceae; genus Lysinimonas. The sequence continues at coordinate 4,682 of JBDUBG010000387.1, forward strand.
TGCTGCGGTCCAGAGTGTTCCCGCGAGATGGCGGACCTCGCCCAGCAGCGCGGGTTGGTGGTGAAGGACCGAGTCCGCGGCGGCGGTCAGCAGTTCGGGCGTCGTGCAGTTCGCCAAGTCGGCGAGAGCGGTCGTCGGATCGGCGATCAATCGCGACTGACCGGCCGTCCCGTCGGTCGACCGCCAGTGCACTGTGACCGGATGCACAGGTTGCAGTTGCGTCCTTGCGTCGTGTGGAGATCGCAGCTGGCAGTCGTTCGCTTCGACTCCGACATGGAGACGCCCGTCCGACACGACCCAGAAGCCCGCCAGCGCCAAAGCCGAGCTGCAGGTCAGCGCTCCGCCAACCCTCGCGGCGGACAGGAGCTTCGGGTGCGTCCCGGGCCGGGCGTACCAGCCTTGACGAACCCGGATGATGCGACC
>JBDUBG010000076.1:0-1540 GCA_040004215.1 Pseudolysinimonas sp.
TCCTCGTGGTGGCGGCGGGAGTTCCGGCCGCCTTCGAGCACAACGACTTCCGTGCGATCGTGGTCGGCTACGTCGTGATGCGCATCTCGATGGTGGGGCAATGGGTTCGGGCAGGAGTCGAATATCCGGCGAATCGCCCGGCGGCTTTCAAATACGCCGGCGCGATCATGGTGCTCCAAGTGCTGTGGGTATTGCGACTTTTCGTTCCGCCGGCTCTGTTTACCGCGACCTTTTTGGTCCTGATCATCGTCGAGATGGCAGTGCCGGTCTGGGCCGAGCGGAACAACCGCACGAGCTGGCACCCTGGCCACATCGCGGAGCGATACGCGCTGTTCGTGATCATCCTCCTGGGCGAGGTGGTGGCCGCGGCGACGGGGGCGATGCAGACCGCCCTCCAGGCATCGGGTCTTACTCCGCCCTTGGTGACGATCGGCATGTCGGGGCTGGTGCTGCTCTTCGCCATCTGGTGGCTGTATTTTCTCGAGCCAACCGAAGAGGGACTGAGGAGCCGGCCCACCTGGGCGTATTTCTGGGGCTACGGCCACTACCTGCTGTTCGCCGGGATCGCCGCGATCGGTGCCGGGCTCGAGGTCGCTGTCGACTCGGCTGTGCACGAGCCCAAGATCGGTCTGGTCGCTGTCGGCTTTTCGCTGGGCGTTCCGGTCGCCATGGTCTTCGTGGTCATGTACGTGTTGCATCGACCGCTGGGCGACCACAAACAGGTGCCGGGCCGCGTGCTGATCACCGCCGCAGTCGTCGCTCTGCTACTTCCCCTGGTCGGTCCGGCGATCGGGGTGGCCTGGATGGTGGTGGGGTTCGCGTTAGTCGGCACGCTGGCCGTCGTGGCGACCACCGCGATCGGGGTCCGTCAGCCTCTGCAGGAGCCGACGGGCTTCGCGAGCTCGGTCGAGTCCGACTCGGCGTCGTAGCCCCGCGAGCGGCATCCGGACGCGCGGACTAGCCTCGAAGACGTGTCTGATCTGACCCCCGACCTGCTTCACCGGGTTCGCTCGCGCGCCGCCGGCTACGACCGCGACAACTCCTTCTTCGTCGAAGACCTCGACGAGTTGCGCGCCGCCGGCTACCTGGCGCCGCGCAGCCTGCTCGAGACGGCGCGCGACCAGCGGCTGCTCGCGGCGTACGCCCCGGCCACTGCGCTCGGCATCAACATGCACCTGGTCTGGGTCGGGGTCGCGCGAGTGCTGCACGACCGCGGCGACGACAGTCTCGACTGGGTGCTGCGGGATGCCGAGGCCGGTGAGCTCTTCGCGTTCGGCAACAGCGAGGCGGGCAATGATCTGGTGCTGTGGGACTCGCTCACCACCGTCGAGAAGGTCGACGGCGGCTACGCCTTCACGGGCACGAAGGTCTTCACCTCGCTCGCGCCGGCCTGGACGCGCCTCGGCATTTTCGGCAAACAGAGCACCGGCGAGGGGACGGCGAGAGGTCCGCGCCTGGTGCACGGCTTCCTGCGCCGCGAGACGTCGCTAACCCCCGTTGAAGGTGTCACTACCCTCGATGACTGGGACACGCTGGGAAT
>JBDUBG010000035.1:0-1538 GCA_040004215.1 Pseudolysinimonas sp.
GCCAAGATCCTCTACGTTGGCGGGTTCAACTGCGGTGGTGGACTGGATGTCGCGATGTCGAAGATTCTCGACGGCAACCTCGCCAACATCGTCAGCAACAGCTACGGCAACCTGGGTGAAGACGTCGGAGCCGACGTGATCGCTGGCGAGACCAACCTGCAGCTGCAGGCTGCTGGCGAGGGCATCGGGCTCTACTTCTCGAGTGGTGACAGTGGAGATGAAACTCCCAACGGCTTGACACCTCAGCCCGATTTCCCGGCATCATCGCCGTGGGTCACGGCGGTGGGCGGCACCTCGCTCGGCATCGACAAGAACGGCAAGATCGCGATGGAGACCGGCTGGGGAGACACGCTCGACAAGATCGTCGTTGACCCGACCGATTCCACCAAAACGGTGTACAGCGCCCCGCTGCCGGGCACGATCTTCGGCGGAGGCGCGGGAGGCGGTCGCAGCAACGTCTTCGCGCAGCCGTCGTATCAGCGGTTCGCGGTTCCGTCTGCGCTCGCGCAGGGCAATCGAGTCGTTCCTGACATCGCGGCCCTCGCCGATCCGTACACCGGATTCCTGATCGGCATCACTCCGATCAACGATGACCTCTCGCACGCCGGTCCGTATGAGAACGAAACGTACGGCGGAACATCGCTGGCCTCGCCGTTGACGGCGGCAATGATCGCGCTCGTACAGCAGTCGACTCATTCGACAATCGGGTTCGCCAACCCGACGCTGTACGCGATTGATCGAGTGCTGCCGTGGTCGTTCCGCGACGTCAAGCCGCCGAGCTCGCCGCTTGCCCTTGCCTACACGAGCAAGAACAGTGGCAACAGCTACCTGATCACCTTGAACACCGACACCTCACTCACCACGGCCGTCAAGTATGACGACGTGACCGGGATCGGCGGCGTCTCGTTCTCGTTGCTGGCGCTGTTGGGACAGGGAAGGCACTAACCAGCACGGAGGCACAGAGGAGGTTCGCCCGCGCCAGTACCCTGGTGCGAGTGAACCTCCTCTTCCGTCTGCTGTGGCTGCGCCTGACCGTTGGGCGAAAGTCGCCACTCGGGTTCCGAGACGTTGACCGCCTGCCGATGCGCGCTCGTTGGACTGACCTCGACCAGCTCCGTCACGTCAATAACGGTGTCTTTCTGTCGATGATGGACCTGGGCCGGGTCGATCTGATGATGCGCACGGGTGTCTGGAAGAAGCTGATGGATGCCGGGTTCTACCCCGTGGTCGCCAGCCAGACCATCACCTACCGCAAGTCGCTGCAGTGGCGCCAGAAGTTCGTGCTCGAGACCCGCATGGCGGGCTACTACGACCGAGCCTTGTTCATCGAGCAGCGATTCGTCGTCGAGGGGGAGCTCTATGCGCGCGCGATCGTCAAGGCGCGCTTCCTCAAGCGCACCGGGGGAACGGTCTCGATCGATGAACTCAACGAATTGGCGGATGAGGACCTGACTCAGCTCACGCTCGACGACTGGATCCGCCGCTGGGCCGACGATGTCGCCTTGCCGTCGACCCGCGCAGCGGCTCCCAGCGAATGG
>JBDUBG010000003.1:0-5089 GCA_040004215.1 Pseudolysinimonas sp.
CGCCGATCTCGGTGATCATGCGCGAAGTGGGCGACCGCCTCGCGATCATCGAGGGTGTTGCCCAGGTTCCCGACACGCTTCCCGATGAGTTGGTTGCAGAGTTCGACGCGGATTTCGCGATCCGCTGAGTCGCGACAACGAGTTCTCGAAGGCCCCGGCTACGGTCGGGGCCTTCGTCGTTTCGGCTGGTTCGTTTCGTGGCGCTCAGCACACGGCGCGACGCACCCTCTGAGCAGGGGAGGATAGCGACATGAAGCTGAGCGAGTTCGACGTCGCCATCGCCGAGGAGTTCGGCGCGTTCGGGCGCGTGCTTCGGCGCGACACTGTTGTCGTTGCGCTCGGCAACCGGACTCCGGATGAGGCGCTCGCCGCCGGTGTGCCAGCCCGCGAGGTCTGGTTCGCTCTCTGTGCTGCGCAGGATGTGCCGGCGGAGCGATGGCACGGCGCCGGCCGTCCGAAGCCGTCACGCGGCTAGTTCGTCTCTTCCTCGGGCGCGTTCTGTAGGCGACACGCCGCGCGTGAATCGTTCGAACATCCATTCGGATGTCGAGTAGTCTCCTCAACAGCGTCTTTCGAAGACGAGTTATGCACGAGCTGCCCGTCGGTCCCGAGAAATGTCGGGCCTCAGGCATAGCGTCACAACTACCAAGCAACACCAGCCCTGCCACGAACGCCTCGACCTTGCATCACCGGTCGAAGCCGGAACGGCAGCCTATGGGCGCATCATCCGGCACCGTGCCGTGCACATTCGCACATGACGGGCCACTAGCAGAAAGAGACGGGCCATGCCCTCACCAGCAGACCGCGAGAAAGCCCTTGAAACCGCTCTCGCACAGATTGACCGCCAGTTCGGCAAGGGTTCCGTCATGCGCCTCGGCAGTGACGAACGTGCGCCCGTCGCCGTGATTCCCACCGGCTCCATCGCGCTGGATGTCGCGCTCGGCATTGGCGGCTTGCCTCGCGGCCGTATCGTCGAGATCTACGGCCCGGAATCCTCGGGTAAGACCACGCTCACCTTGCACGCCATCGCCAACGCGCAGAAGGGCGGCGGCATCGCGGCATTCATTGATGCGGAGCACGCACTCGACCCGGAATACGCGAAGAAGCTCGGCGTCGACATCGACTCGTTGCTCGTCTCTCAGCCCGACACGGGCGAGCAGGCGCTCGAGATCGCCGACATGCTTGTCCGTTCCGGCTCGATCGACCTGATCGTCATCGACTCCGTCGCAGCACTCGTGCCCCGCGCCGAGATCGAGGGTGAGATGGGCGACTCGCACGTCGGCCTGCAGGCTCGTCTGATGTCCCAGGCTCTTCGCAAGCTCACCGGTGGGCTCAGCCAGACCGGCACCACGATGATCTTCATCAACCAGTTGCGCGAGAAGATCGGTGTCTTCTTCGGCAGTCCAGAGACCACTTCCGGCGGCAAGGCGCTCAAGTTCTACGCGTCGGTGCGACTCGACATCCGGCGCATCGAGACACTCAAAGACGGAACGGATGCCGTGGGTAACCGCACCCGCGTCAAGGTCGTCAAGAACAAGATGGCGCCGCCTTTCAAGCAGGCGGAGTTCGACATCCTCTACGGCGTCGGCATCTCGCGCGAGGGCAGCTTGATCGACTACGGCGTTGAGCACGAGATCGTGCGCAAGTCCGGAGCCTGGTACACCTACGACGGCGACCAACTCGGTCAGGGCAAAGAGAACGCCCGCAACTTCCTGATCGAGAACCCAGAAATGGCGACCGAGATCGAGAACAAGATCCTCGTCAAGCTTGGTATCGGTGAGATCGGCAAGGCAGCCGCGGCGGCGGCCTTGGCGAGCGCGGCGGCGGCCGACATCGCGCCGGTGGCAGCTGGTGCGAAGGGCGCGGCGAAGGGTGCCGTGGCGAACGCAGCCTCGGCGTCGACCGAGGAGTCCTTCCCGGAGTCGATCGATGACGAACTTGTGGCCCGCATGGCCTCGGGCGAGTAGAGGCAGCAGCCATGGGACCATCAGACGGGGCGCGGGGCGCCGGCCGTGTCAGCCAGACACGCGGCGACGGTCTTGCGCCGGTGACGTATCTGCCCGGCGTACAGGCGCCAGCTCGCCTGGAGCCGCAGGTGAGCGCCCCGTCGGACCAGCTTGCAGCGGAGGTACCAGCTGCCGAGGCGGCTGCTGCCCAGGTGCTGGCTGCCCAGGTGTCGGCTGAGCGGCTCGTGGCGGCAGGGGTGCTCGCGGCAGAGCTGCAGGAGGCCGACACCGAGTCGGCGGCTCGTGCCGATGCACGCGCAGCGCAGAAGGCGGAGCGCGTCAGCATGAACGCACTCACGCGACGCGGCATGTCCAAGCGAGAGGTCGAGCGCAGCCTGAGGGCGCGCGAACTCGATGACGAGACAGTGGCCTCCGAGCTCGATCGTCTCGAGGGCGTTGGACTGATCGACGATATGGCACTTGCCCAGAATCTGGTCGGCATCCTGCAGGAACGCAAAGGTCTCGGGCGTTCCGCGATTGCGGCCGAGCTCACGCGTCGGTTGCTTGCCCCTGCGGCGATCGAGTACGCGCTCGACCTGATCGAGACCAGCGACGAACTCGGCCGTGCTCGCGAGATCGCGGTGAAGCGGGCGTCCCAGTTGCGCTCATACGATCGTCCGACTGCCGTGCGACGCCTCAACGCCTTCCTGATGCGGCGGGGCTATTCGGGCAGCACTGTGCGAGCAGCGGTTGAGTTCGCACTACCGGCGACCGCGAGCAGTCGAGTTCGGTTTCAGTAAAAGGCTGACGTGACCCAGCGCCCGAGGCGAGCACCAGCGCTGGGGTCATGGCAGAGGCAAGAAGTGGCCCTCGCCTTCGGCTGGAGCGCGCTCGCGTAGGCTGTCTAGACCATGGCTCTTCTGGAATTCACTTCGACGCCGACGGCCCTCGATCGGCCGCGCACCTATGAGGTGCGCACCTTCGGCTGCCAGATGAACGTGCACGACTCCGAACGGCTCAGCGGCTCGCTCGAGGCGGCTGGCTACATCCGCGCCAACGGTGTGCCCGCCGACGTCGTCGTCATCAACACCTGTGCGGTGCGCGAGAACGCCGACAACAAGCTCTATGGCACACTCGGCCATCTGGCCAGCGTGAAGCGGGAACACGACGGCATGCAGATCGCCGTCGGGGGATGCCTGGCGCAGAAAGACAAGTCGATCATTCTCGACAAGGCCCCGTGGGTCGACGTCGTCTTCGGCACCCACAACATGGGGTCGCTGCCTGCCCTGCTCGAACGTGCCCGGCACAATGGCGAAGCGCAACTCGAAATCCTCGAAGCGCTTGAGGTATTTCCGTCGACACTTCCCGCTCACCGCGAGTCGACATACAGCGGCTGGGTGTCGATTTCGGTCGGGTGCAACAACACCTGCACCTTCTGCATCGTGCCGTCTCTTCGCGGCAAAGAGAAGGATCGTCGGCCCGGCGACATCCTGAGCGAGATCGCGCTGCTGGTCGATGACGGCGCCATCGAAGTCACCCTGCTGGGCCAAAACGTGAACTCCTACGGCGTCGAGTTCGGCGACCGATTGGCGTTCGGCAAGCTCCTGCGCGCCGCCGGCCAGATCGACGGGCTGGAGCGCGTGCGCTTCACCAGCCCGCACCCCGCGGCGTTCACCGACGACGTGATCGAGGCGATGGCTGAGACGCCCAATGTCATGCCGCAGTTGCACATGCCTCTGCAATCGGGGTCAGACCGCATCCTCAAGGCGATGCGCCGTTCCTATCGCTCTGAGAAGTTCCTCGGGATCCTCGACCGGGTGCGCGAACGCATCCCGAACGCGGCAATCACTACCGACATCATCGTGGGCTTCCCGGGCGAGACCGAAGAAGACTTCGCTGACACGCTCCGTGTGGTCGAGCAGGCTCGTTTCGTGTCGGCCTACACGTTCCAGTACTCAATTCGCCCGGGCACGCCAGCGGCGACCTTGCCCGATCAGGTGCCCAAAGAGGTAGTGCAAGAACGCTATGAGCGTCTGACCGAGCTTCAGGAGCGCATCTCGGGCGAAGAGAACGCGAAACTGATCGGCAGGTCGATCGAGGTGCTGGTGGCGGCAGGTGAGGGCCGACGCGATGGTTTGAATGCCCGCATGTCTGGGCGGTCAGAAGACGGCAGGTTGGTGCACTTCGACGTGACGGCCGGAAGCGAGATCCCGCGCCCCGGCGACGTGGTGAGCGTGGTCGTCACGCGCACTGCGCCGCACTTCTTGATTGCCAGCCCGGCCGGTGACACGTTGCCGGTGCGGCGTACGCGAGCCGGTGACGCCTTCGACCGCGCTGAGGCCGACTCGTGCGCGATTCCGGCCCACGCACCTGCGAGCGGCGGGGGTGGGGCCGTCAACATCGGTCTGCCGACGTTGCGCGCCACGAACTGAGCGAGGTGGAGTCCGCGGCTCCTTTCGTCGCGATTGTCGGCGCGACCGGCACCGGAAAGTCGGCGCTCGCACTTGATCTGGCTGAGTCATGGGCGCGCGGGGGCCGCGCGGCTGAAATCGTCAACGCCGACGCCATGCAGCTCTACCGCGGCATGGATATCGGCACCGCCAAACTGAGCATCGCCGACCGCAGGGGCGTCACGCATCATCTGCTCGATCTGCTCGAGCCGGGCGAGGAGGCCAGCGTTGCTGCCTACCAGCCGCGGGCGCGCACGATCATCGACGAAATAGCGAGCCGCGGAGCATTGCCAATCCTGGTCGGCGGCAGTGGACTCTATGTGTCGAGCGTGCTCTACAACTTTCGATTTCCCGGCACAGATCCGGTCGTGCGTGAGCGCCTCGAGGGCGAGCTGATTGCCGGGGGCCCTGGCACCATGCACCGGCGACTTCACGCAGTGGATCCGGTAGCTGCCCAGGCGATCGGTCCCCACAACGGACGACGTCTTGTCCGCGCGCTCGAAGTCGTGGCCATCACCGGCGAACCGTTCGGCGCCGGACTGCCCAGCGAGAGTGACCTCTGGCGTCCGGCGGTGACGATTGGTCTGCGGTCCGATCGAGCGGCACTGATTGAACGGCTCGACGCTCGGGTCGCAGAGATGTGGCGCGACGGGCTGGTCGACGAGGTAGCAGGGCTACGTCCGGCTGGCTTGG
>JBDUBG010000375.1:0-5042 GCA_040004215.1 Pseudolysinimonas sp.
CGCGACGGCGGGCCACCGATTCGAGGCCGGTGAGCGCGATGACCTCTGCGACGCGTTTGCGCGGGATGCTGTGGGTCGCCGCGAGCGCGAGCAGGTGGTTTTCGGCGGTGCGGCCGGTGTGCACTGCTTTGGCGTCGAGCAGCACGCCGACTTCACGCAGCGGTGCCTTCAGGTCGGCGTAACGCTTGCCGTTCACGGTGACGCTGCCGCTGGTTGCTCGGTCGAGCCCGACGATGAGCCGCATGGTGGTCGACTTGCCGGCGCCGTTCGGGCCTAGGAATCCGGTGACCATGCCGGGCTGTACCTCGAAGGTGATGTCGTCGACGGCGGTCTTCGCCCCATACCGCTTGGTGAGTCCCACTGCTTCGATCATTAAATCATCCTCATGCAGCCAACGCTACGGGGTCGTTCCCGAGAGCGCCCCCATCTCTCGGGAGTATCTTGTGCTCTGAGGATGGTGGGCGCATGGTGGTTGCGGCGCTCGAGGGGCTCGAGGGGCTCGACGATTCTGCGGTCGCGGAGCGGCTTGCCGACGGGCGCTCGAACGCCTTCACCCCGGCGTCAAGTCGATCCATCGGCAGCATCCTGCGAGCCAATCTGCTCACCCTGTTCAACGCGATCATCGTGACGTGCTTCGTCGTACTGATCGTGATCGGACGATGGCAAGATGCCCTGTTCGGTTTGAGCGCCCTCGCGAACGCCGTGATCGGCGCGGTGCAGGAGTTCCGAGCCAAGCGGACGCTCGACCGGCTCGCGCTGATCAGCGCAGCGGACGCCCGAGTCGTCCGTGGTGGCGAGACGCACGAGGTCGCCGTCGCATCGGTGGTGCTTGACGACGTGTTGGTGCTTCGCACCGGAGACCAGGTCGCCGCCGATGCGACGGTGCTTGTCAGTGCGGGGCTGCAGGTCGACGAGTCGATGCTGACGGGTGAGTCGGACCCGGTCGACAAGACCGTCGACGCCGCGGTTCTCTCGGGGTCGATCGTGGTCGGAGGTTCGGGCATCGCGCGTGCGACCCGCGTCGGCGCCGACTCGTTCTCGAACCGCTTCGCCGATGAGGCGCGCAAGTTCTCGCTCGTTAGCTCTGAGCTGCGCGACTCGATCAACCGCGTGCTCCGTTGGATCTCGTGGCTGGTTCTGCCGCTGGCCGCCCTGATTCTGAACTCTCAGATGTTGGTCGCTGGCGGTTGGCAGGCGGCCGTGTCGTCGGGTCACTGGGTGCAGGCAGCGGTGGGCACGGTCGCGTCCGTCGTCTCAATGATCCCGCTCGGACTCGTGCTCATCACGAGCATCACCTTCGCGGTCGGTGCGGTGAAGTTGGCGCGATCCCAGGTTCTGATGCAAGAACTCGCGGCTGTCGAGGGTCTTGCCCGTGTCGACCTGATCTGCCTCGACAAGACCGGCACGCTCACGCAAGGTGACATGGTGTTCGATCACAGCTATCCGCTGGATCCGGATGCCGCCCCGGGGTGGCAGCAGGTGCTCGCCTGGTACGGAGCCCAGCCGGATGGCAACGCGACGGCCCGCTGCCTCGCCGTGCCATACCCGTCCGAGCACGAGCTGGTTCCCAGCGGGACCATTCCCTTCACGTCGGCACTCAAGTGGAGTTCCGTGAGCTTCGCGGCGGCCACGGGTGCGCCGACCGGTACCTGGGTGCTGGGTGGTCCCGAGATGGTCTTCCGCGCGGGATCCGCCGCGCAGATGACAGCGAAGGCCGATGAGTTGGCGCGCTCGGGTCGGCGAACGTTGGTGCTTGCGTACACACCCCAAGGAGCCGACGGCTCTCTCGACCATGACGCGTTGCTCACGTCGGGGTTGATCGCGGTTGCCCTGCTGACCTTCCGCGAGCATGTCCGCCCCGATGCGCATGAGACGCTCGCCTATTTCGGCAGGCAGGGGGTCGCCGTGAGAATCATCTCCGGCGACAATCCGCACACAGTGGCCGCGGTTGCCCGAGAGGTGGGGATCGATGCTCCCTCCGGCTTTGACGCCCGTCAGTTGCCAGAGGACGACGCGCAACTGCGCACCGTGCTCGCGCAGAATCTGGTGTTCGGGCGCGTCACCCCTGAGCAGAAGAAGCGGATCGTGATCGCGCTGAAGGCGATGGGGCACACCGTGGCGATGACCGGCGACGGGGTGAATGACGCGCTGGCGATTAAGGAGGCCGACGTGGGCATCGCGATGAACAGCGGGTCGCCGGCGACGAAGGCGGTCGCCAGGATGATCCTGCTTGACGGTCGGTTCTCGCACCTCCCGGGTGTCGTCGCCGAGGGGCGTCAGGTGATCGCGAACGTGGAGCGCGTCTCGATGCTGTTCCTGACAAAGACCGTCTATGCGATCGGGCTGGCGATCGTCTTCGGTGTTCTCGTGCTGGAGTTCCCGTTCCTGCCCCGCCAGCTCTCGGTTACCGACGGGCTGACGATCGGTCTGCCTGCCTTCTTCTTGGCACTGCTTCCCAACGCACGCCGTTACGAGCCGGGCTTTCTCGCGCGCTCACTGAGTTTCGCCATTCCTGCAGGTGTGGTGATCACCGTCGCGCTGTCGATCTACACCCGCGCCGCGCTGGATGCCGGGATCGCGCAGCCTGAACTTCGCACCGGCAGCACGCTGGTGCTCTCTCTCGTGGGCATCTGGGTGCTGGTGGTGCTGTCGAGACCCCTGACCGCGGTGAAGACCGGAGTGATTGGGCTGATGATGATCGGCCTGATTCTTGTCTACGCGATCCCGCTCGCTCGCGATTTCGTGCAGTTGGTGAACCCGAGCGTGACGACGGCAGCGTTCGTTGTAGTGACCTCGGTGTCGAGCGTGCTCGCGATCGAAGTGGTGCGTTTCGTGCACCGCCGCGTGCTCACGTGGCTTGCCGCCCGAAGAAGCGCGCTGTCCGTCCTGTCCACATGATCACACCCGCCGCCACCGACAGGACGAGCGGGACGAGTCCGATGAGCAGGTCCTTTCCGTCAGCGACGATCACCGCGACAGCCACGGCGCTGCCGAGGCCGAGCAACACCGTGACGACGATGCGGGCGGAGTTGTCGCCGCGCGTCAGCCCCCAGGCCACCGTGGCCGTCAGCAGCCCGATCAGCACCAACCCGGCACCGAGCAGTGTGACCACTTCTTGCAGGTGCGACTGGATCACCCCCGACAGGTAGCGGGCAAAGATCACGAGTATGCCGAAGATGATCTGCAGGATGCCAGAAAGCACGCCCAGCGCGATGACGATGCGCAACTCGATCGGGCCGTGCGCTCTTCGTGGCCTACCGGATCCGGTCGCCCTCATAGCACCACGTTAGTTCGTGCGCGATCGCGGACGTCGGAAAGGACGTCTGATATGACGATATGATGAAGTCATGCAACCATTGGGACAGCAACGCCCGCTCTATGAGGTGAAGGCCAACCTGTTCAAAGGACTCGCTCATCCGGTGCGCGTTCGGGTGCTTGAGGTGCTCTCGGCCGCCGAAGAGGTTTCGGTGGCCGAGCTGCTCGACGACATCGGGATCGAGGCGTCCCACCTGTCTCAGCACCTCGCGGTGCTGCGTCGGCACAACCTCGTGCGTGCCGAGCGGCGCGCCAGTCAGGTCTACTACCGACTGGCATACCCGCAGGTCGCTGAGCTCCTGAAGGTCGCGCGCCTGCTGTTGGTCGACATCCTGGAGACGACGCGAGAGCAACTCGTCTCCACCACAGCGCTGCCAGCCCGGTGAGCGCCTGGTCGTACCTCCGACCGCTGCTGCCGAGCAGGGCGGACTACGCCTCCGTGCGGCGGACGTGGCGCGGCGACCTGATCGCGGGCGTCACGGTGGGGATCGTCGCACTGCCGCTCGCGCTCGCGTTCGGCGTGAGCTCAGGGGCAGGAGCCGAGGCGGGCCTGGTGACCGCGATCGTTGCCGGTGTCGTGGCCGCGGTGTTCGGTGGATCGAACGTTCAGGTGTCAGGTCCAACCGGTGCGATGGTCGTCGTTCTGGGGCCGATCGTCGCCTTGCACGGGCCCGGGATCGTCGCAATCGTCAGCGTGCTCGCCGGTGTCGTGGTCATCGCCGGTGGCGTTCTCAAGCTCGGGAGGGTGGTCGGCTACCTCCCTTGGCCGGTCATCGAGGGCTTCACGCTCGGGATCGCCGTGATCATCTTTCTTCAACAGGTGCCGGCCGCACTGGGCAGCCAATCGGGTTCGAGCACGAACGCCGCGATCGCCGCAGTCCAGTCGCTCAGCGGTCTGCGCTGGCCGGACACCCTGTGGGCGCTCCTGGTTGTCGCCGTCGTGGCCGCCATCATGATCATCGCTCCGCGGGTGCATCGCCAGGTTCCCGGATCGATCATCGCCGTGATCGTCGTCACCCTGGTTGCGACGCTCGCGCACCTTCCGCTCAGCCGGATCGGCGCTCTGCCGTCGGACCTGCCGGCTCCTGCTCTCCCCACCATCGCCTGGTCCGCCCTGCCCACCCTGACCGGCCCGGTGCTGACGGTTGCGGCACTGGCGGCCATCGAGTCGTTGCTGTCGGCCCGGGTCGCGGCATCCCTCGCCGACACCGGACCCTACCGGGCCGACCGCGAACTGGTGGGGCAGGGACTGGCTTCGGTGGTTTCCGGGTTCTTCGGGGGGATGCCCGCCACCGGGGCGATCGCGCGCACGGCCGTCAACATCCGATCGGGTGGGCGCAGTCGCGTGGCGGCCATCGTGCACTCAGTCGTGCTTCTCGCGGTGGTCTACCTCGCGTCGGGAATCGTCGCGGTGATTCCGTTGGCCGCATTGTCTGGGGTGCTCATGGTGACGGCCGTGCGGATGGTCTCGGCGTCGACCGTGCGCAGCGTGTTGGGCTCGACTCGCTCGGACGCGATCGTGTTCGTCGTCACCGCACTGATCACCGTGTCGTTCGACCTCATCGTGGCCGTGGGAATCGGCATCGCGGTCGCCGCATTCTTCGCGCTGCGCAATCTGTCGCGTTCTGGCCGGGTCGTACGTGAGGAACTGCCCGGGCCAGCACAGCCAGGCGATGAACGCATCGCGGTGTTCCGGCTCGACGGTTCGCTGTTCTTCGGGGCATCTG
>JBDUBG010000479.1:0-5034 GCA_040004215.1 Pseudolysinimonas sp.
TCGAGGCGTGGGCCGATCGCACGGCCGCGCTCTCGGCCCTGCCCGGCGTCGAACAGGTCTTCCCCTTCGAGAATCGCGGCGAGCAGATCGGGGTGACCCTGCATCATCCACACGGCCAGCTCTACGCCTATCCCTACGTCACGCCGCGCACCAGCCGATTGCTCGACTCGATCACCCGCACGGCGCCGGATCTGTTCCAGCGCATTCTCGACAGCGAGCGCAACGGCCCGCGCGTCGTGCTGAGCGGCGAGCACTGGACGGCCTTCGTGCCGTTCGCCGCACGCTGGCCGATCGAAGTGCATCTCATGCCGCATCGCCAGGTGCCCGACTTCGCGGCGACGAACGCCGCAGAGCGCGACGAGCTGGCTGGCCTGTACCGCCGTCTGCTGCGCGGCATCGACGCGCTCTACGACAGCCCGACGCCCTACATCGCCGCCTGGCACCAGGCGCCCGTGCACCGGGGCCGCGACACCGTGCGCCTGCACCTCGAGCTCACCTCGCCTCGCCGTGCCGCCGATCGGCTCAAGTACCTGGCCGGCTCAGAGTCGGCCATGGGAGCCTGGATCGGCGACGTGCGTCCCGAAGACGCCGCAGACCGGATCCGAGAGGCCATTCAGATGCAGCAGATCGAGAACGTATGAGCGACATGCGCGATGAGCTGCGCTCCCTCTTCGTCGAGGTCACCGGGCATGAGGCAGACGGATTATGGTCGGCTCCCGGGCGGGTCAACCTGATCGGCGAACACACCGACTACAACGAGGGCTTCGTCCTGCCGTTCGCGATCGACCGCCGCACCCTGGTTGCCCTGGGTGCCCGCGATGACGGGATGCTGCGGATCGCCAGCACCTTCAGCGACGAGGTTGTCGAGCTCCCGTTGGCTCAGCTGGCGGCGGCGCAGGCAGCTGGCGCGCTCAGTGGATGGGCGGCATATCCTCTCGGGGTGGCCTGGGCGCTCGGGCTATTCGGGGCGGATCTCGCTGCAGTTCCCGGTGCCGATCTGCTCATTGACTCGAGCGTGCCGGTCGGGGCGGGCCTTTCATCGTCGGCGGCAATCGAGAGCGCCGTTGCCATGGCCCTCAACGAGATCTGGCAGCTGGGACTGTCCCGCGAGACCTTGGCGCTGGTCGGGCAGCGCGCCGAGAACGACGCCGTCGGCGCCCCCACCGGGATCATGGATCAGTCCGCCTCGCTGCTCGGTCGGCCCGACGCTGCGGTGTTCCTCGACTGCCGCTCCTTAGAGGCCAGCGTCGTGCCGCTCGGCTTCGCCGAGGCGGGTCTCACGGTCGTGGTGATCGATACCGGTGTAAGTCACGCGCACGCGAGCGGAGGGTATCGCGAGCGACGGGCGTTTTGCGAAGCGGGCGCCGCCGCGCTCGGGGTCGCCGCCCTGCGCGACGTGAGCATCGACGAGTTGGATCGCGCGCGCAGCATCCTCGACGACGTCACCTTCCGGCGGGTTCGCCACGTTGTCACCGAGAACCAGCGGGTGCTCGACACCGTTCGACTTCTCACGACGGACGGGCCATCATCCATCGGTGACCTGCTCGACGCATCACACCGCTCTCTGCGCGATGACTTTGAGGTGTCGGTGCCCGAACTCGACCTGGCCGTCGAGACGGCCCTCGAGAACGGAGCGCTCGGCGCCCGCATGACGGGCGGGGGTTTCGGCGGGTCGGCGATCGCGCTCGTTCCGATCGACAGCGTCTCGCGGCTCCAGGTTGCGGTCGACGGGGCATTCGCTGAGCACGGCTTCGGCGGTGCTGAAACCTTCACGGTTCGCCCGTCAGCTGGCGCCCTGCGAGAGGGCTGAGTGCCCGCTGTTGATGGGCGACAGCCCCCTGGTCGAGGTCGGCGCGGCCTGATACCGTCTTGCACACTGCGGCTGCTGAGCGCCGCGTCAGGTCATCAGGGGGCATCGTGAAGCGTTCGGCCATTCTCGCGGCCGCCGCAGCTGCAGCACTCCTGTGCCTCACCGCCTGCGCCCCGCATCCTGCCCCGAGCACCACTGCACGCTCCAGCGGATCCCCGGTGAGCGCGACGCCGACCCCCACTCCGACCCTTACCGCAGCGCCGCTGCCCGCCGACGTGCTATTCCGGATCACCGTGACGGCAACCGCCCCCAACGGTGCTGTCGCCAAGCTGACCGAGACCGTGCACGCCCCTGTCGCCGCCACCGACCAGCAGGCAGCAGACGAAGCGCAACTCGACAACGAATGCGACAGCTGGCGCAACGCGTACTCGTCTACCCAGTTCCTGGTCGGACAGCTCTCGGCCACGGTTGTCTCGGGGAGTTGGGATTCGAACCAAGTGGTTGCTGCCGACATGGCCAGCTACCCGGTTTGGCAGGGTGACCAACGGCCTTTCCAGGCGTTCTGCGCGAGCGCCCTGCCGAGCATCCCGGGGGGGTCGCGCGCGGTGTCTCCCGTGGGCGGCGGTGACGCAGACCGCGGTGGTGGCTGGGCCATCTATCGCTACGGCTTCGGCGTCCCCACCGATCCGAGTGCCGGCGACACCCCGTCCGTCACGGATGTCGTGCTCAGTCACTGCGGCATTCAGCTCGGTGCCGCGGCGCACGACAGCGTGTTCGCTGGCAGTTGGCCAGCATCGCCGCAGACCGACAATGGGCTGTCATGCTTCTTCGGCGGAAACTAACCGCGGCTCACCAACGATTACCCGGCCGCAAGTTCCGCTGCTCTGACGACATTCGACAGCAGCATCGCGACGGTCATCGGCCCGACCCCTCCTGGGTTCGGCGACAGCCAGCCG
This sequence comes from Pseudolysinimonas sp., assembly GCA_040004215.1. Lineage (GTDB taxonomy): Bacteria > Actinomycetota > Actinomycetes > Actinomycetales > Microbacteriaceae > Lysinimonas. The sequence continues at coordinate 2,767 of JBDUBG010000479.1, forward strand.
GCAACCTCGGCAACGTCAGGATGAACGTCGCCCGCGAGCCGCGCCCTGCCCGACTCCGTTGTTCCCACGCGGGTGACCCCGACGTCGAGAACGGCTGCTCCGGGCTTGATCCAGTCTGGCCGGATCAAATGCGGCACCCCCACAGCAGCAACCACGACATCAGCACGTGCCACCTCGGCGGCGAGATCCCGCGTGCGGGAATGTGTCAGCGTGACCGTCGCATCGACACCCTTGCGCGTCAACATGAGGCCCAGCGGTCGACCCACCGTGAGACCACGGCCGACCACGACAACGTGCGCGCCCGACAGGGGCACGTCATAGCGACGCAGCAGTTCGATGATCCCGGCAGGGGTGCACGGGAGGGGGGTCCCTAGCTCGCCCTCGACCCCCAACACGAGTTCGCCCAGATTCTGCGGATGCAGTCCGTCGACATCTTTCGTCGGGTCGACAGCCACCAGGGCGGCATGCTCGTCCATGCCCTTCGGCAACGGCAACTGCACCAGGTAGCCCGTGACGCGGGGATCGGCGTTGAGTCGGGTGATCTCGGTGTGAACTTCGGCCTCGCTGGCATCCGCCGGGAGGTCGACGCGGATCGACTCGACGCCGATCTCGAGCGAGTACCGGTGCTTCAGGCCGACGTAGCTCTGTGATCCGGGATCGTCACCGACCAGCAGCGTGCCCAGACCAGGGATGATTCCGCGGGCACGCAGCGCAGCGACGCGCTCCACCAGTTCACCTTTGATGGCTGCCGCTGTCGCGACGCCGTCCAGTCGGATCGCGGTCACTTCGCCTCCACCCCTCCCCCGCCTCGTGAGAGTACGCAGATATGCGTACTCTCAGCTCTGAAAGCGCGGAAATATACGTACTCTCGCGGGATCAAGACGGTCACTTCCAGGTTCCGGGCGACGTCAAACCCTCGTAGAGCGGGAACTTGCCAGCGAGCGCCGTCACACGCGAGCGCAGGGCGGGAAGGTCGGCATCCGGCATCAGGGCGAGCGCGATGATGTCGGCAACCTCGGTGAACTCCTCGTCGCCGAAGCCACGGGTCGCGAGGGCGGGGGTGCCGATGCGCACACCCGATGTGACCATCGGCGGTCGCGGGTCGTTCGGCACCGAGTTCTTGTTCACCGTGATCCCGATCTCGTGCAGTCGGTCTTCGGCATCCTTGCCGGTGAACTCCGAGGTGCGCAGATCGACGAGTACGAGGTGCACGTCGGTTCCTCCGGTCAGCACGTCGATGCCTGCCGCCTTGGCATCCGGAGCGGTAAGACGCGTGGCGAGGATCTTCGCGCCGCTCTTGGTTCGTGCCTGCCGGTCGACGAACTCCGGCTGGGCAGCCAGCAGGAACGCGGTCGCCTTCGCGGCGATCACGTGCATGAGTGGGCCACCCTGCTGACCCGGGAAGACGTTCGAGTTGATCTTCTTCGCGAGCTCGGGGTCGTTGGTCAGGATGAAGCCAGAGCGGGGGCCGCCGATCGTCTTGTGCACGGTGGAGGAGGTGACGTGTGCATGCGGCACCGGATTCGGGTGCAGCCCCGCCGCGACGAGTCCGGCAAAGTGCGCCATGTCGACCCACAGCAGAGCACCCACCTCGTCGGCGATGGCACGGAACGCGGCAAAGTCGAGCTCTCGCGGATACGCTGACCAGCCGGCGATCAGCACCTGCGGCTTCACCTCGAGAGCCTTCGCGCGGACGACATCCATGTCGATGAGTCCGGTCTCCGGGTCAACGCCGTACGCGTGAGCCTCGTAGAGCTTGCCCGAGAAGTTGAGCTTCATGCCGTGGGTGAGGTGGCCACCGTGCGCCAGTTCGAGACCCAAGATGCGGTCACCTGGCTGCGCGATCGCGGCCAGCACCGCGGCGTTGGCCGAGGCGCCCGAATGCGGCTGAACGTTGGCGAATGCCGCGCCGAAGAGGCTCTTGGCACGCTCGATCGCGAGCGTCTCGACGATGTCGACGAACTCGCAGCCCCCGTAGTACCGGCGACCGGGGTAGCCCTCCGCATACTTGTTCGTCAGAACGGAGCCCTGAGCCTCAAGCACTGCGCGCGGCACGAAGTTCTCACTCGCGATCATCTCGAGGGTGTTGCGCTGACGCTCGAGCTCAAGCTCGAGAGCCGCAGCCACCTCCGGGTCGACCTCTGAGAGCGGAGAGAGAAAGGTGTCTGGCATCGAAGTCTCCTGGTTTCTAAACAGATGAAGTGTCTGTCACGGCCCAGGCGTACGGCCGTTCCCAAGAAGTCGCTCCCTGATGGTGAACCATCCGAA
>JBDUBG010000105.1:0-1512 GCA_040004215.1 Pseudolysinimonas sp.
CGGCTCGTTCAGCTCGCGGTTCAGCGAACTGGTGGGGGAGCCGCCGAGCTCGTACCGCGCCCGCGATCACGACGCGCTCGAGGCGATGCCGGCCTGCATCGTGAAGATCCTCGGGCGACCCCAGCCGATGGGCACGCGATCAATCGCCGGGCGTTCGAGCAGGAATCGAGAAGGCGCTACGGCCTGACCCTGGCTAGCGTGAACGTCATGACACTCTCGCTTCAGTACACGAACATCACCGTCAACGACGTCGACGAGTCGGTTGCGTTCTACCGTGACGCCCTCGGGCTCGACGTGATCATGGATGTCAGCAACGGTGGCCACCGCTGGCTCACCCTGGGCACTGAGAGTCAGCCCGGGCTGGGAATCGTGCTGAGCGATCCGCACGCCGGTCGCAGCCAGGCCGACGGTGACGCTCTGCAAGAACTGCTCGTTAAGGGTGTGCTGCCCAACATTGTCTTCACCAGCGACGACGTGGATGCCGCATTCGAGCGGGTGCGCGCCTCGGGCGCTGAGGTGCTGCAAGAGCCGATGGACCCGGGCTACGGCACGAAAGACTGTGCCTTTCGCGACCCGTCGGGCAACATGGTGCGCATCTCGCAGGCTCGGTAGCCCGCCGCCCACACTTTCCCTCTAGCGCGAGGGGGCAACCGCTGCCAGGATGCGGAAATGAACTTCGATCAATTCGCAGGCCTTGGCTTCATCGGCATCATCGTCGGCATCGTCATTTACATCGCCATCGTTGTCGTGTCCCTGTTGATTTTCTGGGCGATCATCCGCTCGGCGGTGCGGCGCGCGTTGCGCGATCACCAGACCTGGCTTGATCAGCGCGGCCACTGAGGCTTCCTGAGCGCACACCGAGCCGCCGCGATAGTCTCGCACCATGCGCGGCGGAATCATTTGGACAATCCTGGGCGTGATCGTTGCTGTCGTGATCGCCTGGTTCTTGGTGAATGCGCTGCTGGCTGTTGCATGGTTCGTGGCCAAACTCGTCATCGTGATCGTCGTCGCCGCGATCGTGTTCTTCGCGCTGCGAGCGGTGTTCTCGAGGCCGAAGGCCTAGCGCGATGCAGACCGTCAATGGCGTCAGCGTGTATCGTGCCGAGCCCGACGGTGCACCGCGTGGCGCACTCATCGTCATCCACGAGATCTGGGGCCTCGTTGCCCACATCACCGACGTTGCCGACCGCTATGCAGCAGAGGGCTACCTCGTGCTGGCGCCCGATCTGCTGTCGGATGCCGGGGTCACCCCCGAGATCGGCCTCGAACTCCTCGCCATGATGAACGATCCCGATGAGCAGCGGCGCACCGCCAACCAGCCGCGCCTGCGTGCGGCCTTCGCCGCTCCCCGGGCGCCGGAGTTTGCTGCGGGCGCCGTAGCCAAGCTGACCTCGGTGGTCGACGCGCTCGAGAAAGAGAGCGGAATCGACGGGCGCATTGGCGTGCTCGGGTTCTGCTTCGGAGGCACATACAGCTTCTCGTTGGCCGAATCCGACCCTCGCGTGAAGGCAG
>JBDUBG010000107.1:0-4988 GCA_040004215.1 Pseudolysinimonas sp.
GGCTCAAGAGCTGCGTAGTCGTACGGAAGGTCGGGGAGGGTGTAGTCAGCCATCGATATTCTCCTAGCGGTTGATCCCCGGGGTCGGAACCATTCGCCCCACGGGGTGACATTTCCAGTCTATTGAGACAAGCGAGTGGTGACCTGAAGGATTCCTAATCCAGGTCGTCTGGAAGGCCATGGTCGGTGCCCGGCAGGCCGTTGTCTGCTGCGTGCTTGTCTGCCATGGCGAGGAGCCGACGGATCCGGCCGGCCACTGCATCCTTGGTCATCGGCGGATCGGCGTGATGGCCGAGTTCGTCGAGGCTCGAGTCGCGGAACCGCAGTCGCAAGTCGCCGGCGTAGCGCAGATGCTCGGGAACGTCGTCGCCCAGGAGTTCCAGGGCGCGCTCCACACGCGAGCATGCCGCGACTGCCGCCTGGGCCGAACGCCGCAGGTTCGCGTCGTCGAAGTTCACCAGGCGGTTTGCCGTGGCGCGCACCTCGCGGCGCTGGCGCAGTTCTTCCCATGCGGCCAGGCTCCGCTCGGCGCCCATCAACTTGAGCATCGCGCCGATCGCCTCGCCATCTCGGATGACGACACGGTGCACCCCACGCACCTCGCGTGCCTTCGCCGAGATCTTCAGCCGCCCGGCTGCACCCACCAACGCCATGGCGGACTCGTTGCCAGGGCAACTGACCTCCAGCGCGGCCGAGCGGCCGGGGTCGGTAAGCGATCCGTGCGCCAAGAAGGCGCCGCGCCAGACCGCGGCGAGTTCTTCTCGGGAGCCCGTCGTCAGCCGGTTCGGCAGGCCGCGTACCGGTCGTCGCCGGGCGTCAAGCAGCCCGGTCTGCCTGGCGAGGGTTTCTCCTCCGTCGATCACCCGAACCAGGTAGGTGCTGGTGCGGCGGAGGTTGCTCCCCGAGATGACCGAAACTTCACTGCGGACCCCGTAGAGCTCGGCAAGATCTTTGCGCACACGTCGAGCGATCTGCGGAGAGTCGAGCTCTGATTCGACGGCGATCCGCCCCGAAATGATGTGTAGTCCACCCGAGAACCGCAGCAGAGCTGCCAACTCTGCCGCTCGCACCGTCGTCTTGCCGACCTCGACGCTCGCGAGTTCTTCTTTGACGTCGGCGGTCAATGCCACGCGGTGTTCCTTCTTCCAGTTGGGACGGGAGCGCTTGGCTCCCCAGCTCAGGGGCTCGGGTTATTCGCGACCGAGGTCGCGGTGCCGCACATTAACGCTGACGCCCGGCAACTCGCGCAGACGGCGTCCCAGCTCTTCTGCGATGGCGACCGAACGATGCTTTCCGCCCGTGCACCCCACAGCGATCGTAGCGTGCCGCTTGTTCTCGCGGCGGTACCCACCGAGCACGGGAGCCATTGCCCCGACGTACGCGTCGATGAAATCGCGCGCGCCCTCGCCGCCCAGCACGTAGTCACGCACCGGCTGGTCGAGGCCACTCTGGGCGCGCAGCTCTGGCACCCAGAACGGGTTCGGCAGGAAGCGGGCGTCTGCCACGTTGTCGGCATCTGAGGGCAGACCGTATTTGAAACCGAAGCTCAGGACGGTGACGCGGGTGGCGTCGCCATCCTCAGAGAACTGTTCGGCCACCGCCGTGGCCAGTTGATGAATGTTGAGGTCGGAGGTGTCGATGACCAGGTCGCTTTGCGCCCGGAGCTCGGCCATGCGCGTGCGCTCCTCGGTGATGCCGTCGAGCAGCGTGCCATCACCTTGCAACGGATGTGGGCGCCGCACCTGCTCGAACCGCCGCACCAACGCAGCATCCGTCGCGTCAAGAAAAACCACCCGCACGCTCGCATTGTCACGAAGCGCCGCGAGCGCGGCTTGCACGTCGGCGAAGAGCTTGCCGCCGCGGACGTCAACGATCGCCGCGACCTTGGGAATGGCGTCGCCACTGTGCTCAGAGAGGTCGACCATCGGGCGAAGCATCTGGGGTGGCAGGTTGTCAACGACGTACCAGCCGAGGTCTTCGAGAGCGTTGCCGACGGTGGACCTGCCCGCCCCCGACATGCCGGTGACGACCAGCATCTCGCGTCGCACGCTGTCTGTCATGGGATTGTCAACCGTCCGATGCTGTCGGCTCGCTACGCTCGGTCGGGTCGCCCGAGTCGGAACTCAGCCTAGCGACGATGGCTTCGGCCAGAGAGGGGCCGATGCCGCGAACCTCGCCGATCTGCTCGGGAGTTGCCGTCTTGAGCCTCGCGACTGACCCGAAGTGCTTGAGCAGCACCTTGACTCGTGCCGGCCCGAGCCCCGCAACCTCTGCCAACACCGAGCCGATATCGTTCTTGCGCTTGGCGCGTTGAAACGTGATCGCGAATCGGTGAGCTTCGTCGCGAATGCGTTGCAGCATGAACAACGCTTCGCTGTTGCGCGGCAGGATTACGGGAAAGTCGTTGCCAGGAAGCCAGATTTCTTCGAGTCGCTTCGCCAGCCCACAAATGGGGAGGTCGTCGATCCCGAGTTCGGCGAGAGTGCGCGCTGCAGCTTCGACCTGCGGCTGTCCGCCGTCGACGATGATCAGGCCAGGGCGGTAAGCGAAGCGTCGGCGCTTGCGTTCAGCCGCCGTTCCCTCCTCGTCTGAGAGTGGATCATCGCCGAGCTGCTCTTCTGTCTCTTCCAGGCCAGAGACCTCATCGTCTTCGAGGTGCGACAGCCGGCGGGTCAGCACCTGGTGCAGCGACTCGAGGTCGTCGGCGTAACCGCTAATGGCGAACTTGCGGTACGCGCTCTTCTTGGGCAGGCCATCTTCGAAGACCACCATCGACGCCACGATGTTGGTGCCGCCGAGGTGAGAGACGTCGTAGCACTCCATCCGGAGTGGTGCCTCGTCGAGCCCGAGGGCATCCTGAATGTCATTGAGAGCCTGCGTGCGTGCCACATAGTCGGCCGAGCGTCGGCTCTTGTAGAGGATCAGCGACTGCTTGGCGTTCAACGTGGCGGTCTGCAGCACCGCGGCCTTGTCACCGCGCTGCGCCGTGCGCACGGCCACCGCCCCGCCCCGCGGCCGCATCGCGGCGAGCCAGGTCTCGAGCGCTGTGGCGTCGTCTGGCAACGCGGGGACGATGATCTCGCGGGGTGGCGGCTCGTTCTCGAATGCACTCTCGAGCATCTGCTCGACCAACTCACCCGTCGTGACGTCGAGTTCTTTGTCGACCACCCAGCTGCGAACGCCTCGTACCCGGCCACCGCGGATCACGAACTGCTGAACAGCGGCCGCCAACTCGTCTTCTGCGATGCCGAAAACGTCGGTATCGACCCCGTCTGGGAGCACCACCGCACTCTTCTCTAAGACGTTCTCGAGAGCCTGAATGCGGTCGCGCAGCCTGGCAGCCAGCTCGTATTCGAACGCGGCGCTGGCCTCCTTCATCTCGCGGTGAAGTCGCGTGATCACGCTGCGGTCATGGCTGGCCATGAAGGTTGCGAACTGCTCGACGATGACTCGGTGCTGCTCGATCGTGACGTTCTGCGAGCACGGCCCTCCACAGCGTCCGATCTGCCCGGCGAAGCACGGGCGTCCGCTCGCAATCGCCTTGGCGTAGCTGGAGTCAGAGCAGGTGCGGATGGGGAACGCCTTGACCATGAGCTCGACGGTGTCGCGCACAGCCCAGATCTTCGGGTACGGCCCGAAATAGCGGGCTCCCGGAATGCGGTGGTTGCGGGTGACCATCACGCGCGGCGCTTCATCAGCCAAGGTCAACGCCATGTACGGGTAGGTCTTGTCATCTCGGAACTTGACGTTGTAAGGCGGATCGAACTCCTTGATCCAGGTGTATTCCAGTTGCAGCGCTTCGAAGTCGCTGCCGACGACGGTCCATTCGACCTGATTCGCACTCATCACCATGTGCCGAGTGCGCTGGTGCAGGCTGCGCAGTGGCTGGAAGTAGTTGCTGAGTCGTTGGCGGAGGTTGATCGCCTTGCCGACATAGATCACGCGACCGGTAGCGTCTCGGAACCGGTAGACACCCGGTTGGGTCGGAATGTCGCCCGACTTGGGCTTCCAATCCTTCGGGTCTGAGAGTTGGCTCGGTCGCCCGACCTGGCCCGTCATCCCGCTGGACGCGCGGCCTCCCGGACCGGTACCACCAGCGGTGCGGCCCTCGACGGCGGCCATCTCAGCCGGCCTTCCTGCGGCCCTGCCCCGTCGACTCCGACTCGAGCAACTCGCGCAGGAACAAGCCCGTAAAACTCTGTGGCATCTTGGCGAGCTGCTCGGGGGTTCCCGTCGCGATGACCTCTCCTCCGCCCGATCCGCCCTCCGGTCCGAGGTCGATCACCCAGTCTGCCGACTTGATGACGTCGAGATTGTGCTCGATCACGATGACTGTGTTGCCCTTATCGACCAGACCGTTCAAGACCAAAAGCAACTTGCGCACGTCTTCGAAGTGGAGACCTGTCGTCGGTTCGTCGAGCACGTACACCGTGCGGCCGGTCGATCGCTTCTGCAGTTCGGTGGCGAGCTTGACGCGCTGGGCCTCGCCACCGGAGAGGGTGGTCGCGCTCTGGCCAAGCCTCACGTAGCCGAGGCCGACATCCACCAGAGTCTTTAGATACCGGTGGATCGCCGTGATCGGCTCAAAGAACTCGGCCGCCTCACTGATCGACATCTGCAGCACTTCTGCGATGTTCTTGCCCTTGTAGTGCACCTGGAGCGTGTCGCGGTTGTACCGCGCTCCCCCGCAGACTTCGCAGCTCACGTAGACGTCGGGCAAGAAGTTCATCTCGATCTTGATGGTGCCGTCGCCCGCACAGTTCTCGCAGCGGCCGCCCTTGACGTTGAAGCTGAAGCGCCCGGGCTGGTAGCCGCGCGCCTTTGCCTCAATCGTCTCCGAGAACAGCGTGCGCATGCGGTCGAAGACGCCGGTATAGGTGGCCGGGTTGGAGCGCGGGGTGCGCCCGATCGGCCCCTGGTCGACGTGCACCACTTTGTCCAGCTGCTCGAGGCCGGTCACCCGCTTGTGCTTGCCCGGCACCTGTTTGG
>JBDUBG010000391.1:0-4961 GCA_040004215.1 Pseudolysinimonas sp.
GCACGCGGTCACCGGGTGCGCTCGAGGCCTGCACGATTCTGCGCAGCACGCCCTCGGGCTTCTGCGTGGCGTAGCCGGTGCGCTCGCTGCCGTTGGTGCTCACGATGGTGTGCCACCACACGTCGGTGGGGAGCTTGCCCCGCGCGACTTTCTCGGGTGTGACCAGGCCCGGCGCCATGTACGGCTCGCGATCGACAGATTCGCTGTCGAAGTAGTACTTCGATGGGTCTTTGACGTAGACCAGGATCGTGTCGTGCTTGGACGGCCAGCGCTTGGTGCTCTTCGCGCCGTAGTCGTATGCCCAGATGAGTTCGTTGAGAAAGCAGTCCCGGCCGAACAGCGCATCCAGCGCGACCTTCGCGTAGTGCGCCTCGCGGTAGTCGAGGTGCAGGTAGAGCGTTCCCTGCTCGTCGAGAAGGCGCCACGCCTCGACCAGTCGGGGCTCGAGAAACGCCCAGTAGTCGTCGAAACGATCGTCGTAGCGCGACAGCATGCCCTTGACGGTGTCGTAGTTCGCACCCGCGAACCCCTGCCGCGCACCCTCGGGGTTGCGGACAGTCGTCACGCTCTGTCGCCGCTGGGTGCGGCCCGTGTTGAAGGGCGGGTCGAGGTAGATCAGCCGAAAGCTCGCATCGGGAAGCGTCGCGGTGACGGCGAGGTTGTCGCCGAGCACGATGGTGCCGACTGAGTTGGGATCCCACAGGGGCGCCTGCCCGTTGTTCGTGGGGGCAGCATCAGGCACGGAGGAAAGCGGCATGGGCTGAACTTAACAGGTGCTCGCAGCGACTCGGCATCACGTTTGCACGACGGTCGAGCCTCGTCGCCGGAGCGTGACCAGGGTCACTGTGTGGTCGATCGCTACTGTTGACGACTGTGAGCGACGAGCCATACGACGGTCCCCAGGAAGACAGGATGCCGGTCGGCGTCGGCGCATGGCCTGGCGACGAGTCCGAGTGGCCCACCGACCCGCGCTATGACCGTGAGCTGCTCGCGAACGGCGACGCGCGCAACGTGGTCGACCGCTTCCGCTACTGGACCGTTGGGGCCATCGTCGCCGAGCTCGACACCCGACGGCACGGCTTCTCGGTCGCGATCGAGAACTGGCAGCACGACATGAACATCGGCTCGATCGTGCGCACGGCGAATGCCTTTCTTGCCGAAACGGTGCACATCGTCGGCCGCAAGCGCTGGAACAAACGCGGAGCGATGGTGACCGACCGGTACCAGCACATCGTGCACCACGACTCGATTGACGAACTCGTCGCCTTCGCGCGTGCGAGCGGCCGACCGATCGTCGCCGTCGACAACGTGCCCGGTTCGGTCGAGGTGGGTGATTTCGGGTTTCCCGAGCGGTGCATCCTGTTGTTCGGTCAGGAAGGGCCAGGGCTGACACCGGAAGCGCTCGCTGCGGCGGATGCTGTGGTCGAGATTCGACAATTCGGGTCGACCCGATCGGTCAACGCGGCCGCGGCCGCCGCGGTCGTGATGCACGAGTGGATTCGTGAGTGGGCAGCCGTCGACCGCTGACCGAGTTCGACTCGCGCAGCGTGATTGGTGTGACTGGTGTGACCCCTGTGACCCGCGAAAGCGGGGGCAACCGAGCTGTCTACTCCTGCGCTCCACGCTCTATGGTTGAGATCTACTGTGGGGAGTAGCAATGGCGGAGTCGCTGCGCGTGCTCGTCGTCGACGACGACGATGATGTCGCGCTGTACACACGGACGGTGCTCGAACGCCGCGCCGGGTGCACAGTTCTTTCCATCTCGGACCCGCGTCTCGCACGGAGTGTCGTCAACGACTTTGAGCCGGATGTCGTCGTCACTGACATCGAAATGCCCGGCATGACCGGCCTCGAACTGATGGCTCTCCTGAGGACGGATCGTCCGGAACTTCCTGTGATCGTCATGACCGCCCATGTTTCGGTGGACTACGCGGTTCGTGCACTGCGGAACCAGGCCGACGAGTTCCTCACCAAACCGGTCGCGTCGGCCGAGCTCGTCGCTGTGGTTCGCCGACTCGGGGCCGAGGGGCGAGCAAAGCGCGAGGCTGGCCGGCCCAAAGAGTACGTCCTTGCCGTCGGCGCGCATCCAGACGATGTCGAGATCGGGGTCGGCGGTATCTTGGCCGCCCACCGCGCAGCCGGAGACACCATCGTCATCCTCACCATGTCTCGCGGTGCAAAAGGCGGCAGACCTGATGACCGGCAGAGTGAATCGCTGAAGGCCGCCGAGATGCTCGGTGCGCGGCTATTCCTCGAAGACCTGGTCGACACCGAGATCACCAACACCGGCCCCACGATCGCGATTATCGAGAACGTCATCCGGCAGGTGAATCCCACGATCGTCTACACCCACTCGAGTCACGACCGGCACCAGGATCATCGGGCCGTGCACGAGGCCACAGTGGTGGCATCGCGAACTGTCGATAGTGTCCTCTGCTACCAAAGCCCCTCATCGACTGTCGACTTCCGCCCCTCACGCTTCGTGCCGATCGATGGCTTCACCGACAAGAAGCTCGAGTTGCTGCAGTGCTTCAGTTCGCAGGCGGAGATCCGGAAGTACCTCGACCCCGAGTTCGTGCTGGCGACCTCACGGTATTGGGGTCGATACACCAGCTCCTCCGATCACTGTGAGCCGCTCGAGATCGTGCGCGAGGCTTCCGACCTTTCGATGAACACCCGCCAGCGCGCGGCAATTCTTCGCAACCTGCAAGGTCGGGCCGTCGAGTGACTCGAGTTTTGGTGACGGGTGCGGGTGGGCCGGCGGGTGTCGCGGTGATCCGCTCGTTGCTGCGTCGTTCCGACGTCGAGGTCTTCGCTGGCGACATGGATGGCTGGGCAAGTGGGCTGTACCTGGTCGATGCTGCCCGGCGGCGCATCCTCGAGCCCGGCCTCGCGCCGGGTTTCGTCGAGGGGATCGCGCAGCTGTGTGCAGACGATGGCATTGACGTGGTCATCTCGACAGTCGACGTCGAACTGCCTCCGCTGGCGGCACGTCGCACGCACCTCAGCGGTGCGGTGCTCGCGGCCGCGTCGGAAGCGACACTGGCCGTGACCCTGGACAAGTGGGAGCTCGCCCAGCGCTGTGCTCCACTGCTCCGAGTCCCGCAGACCCGACTTCTGAACCCGGATGGCGTCGCAGAGACCTGGGACTTCCCGGTGATCGTGAAGCCGAGGCGGGGCGCAGGGTCACGAGGCGTCCGTCTGGTCGAGAGCCGCGAGCAGCTGAAGGCTCTGGGCACTGACGAGGCCCTCATCATCCAAGAGCACCTGCCCGGATCGGAGTTCTCGGTCGACGTGATCGCGGCGGCAGACGGTCAGGTCGTCGCGGCGGTTCCCCGAACCCGAACCCGAGTGGATTCCGGTGTGTCGATCGCGGGCCAGACGGTGCATGACGCTGGCTTGGAACAGACCGCCGCTGCGGTCGCGAAGGCGATCGGACTGACAGGAGTCGCCAACGTTCAACTGCGTTACGACCACGCGGGGGTGCCAGCCCTGCTGGAGGTGAATCCGCGCTTTCCGGGTGCGTTGCCTCTCACCATTGCGGCGGGCGTCGACATGCCTTCGCTCGTTCTCGACCTCGCGCTCGGCCTCGAAATCCCTGACCGCATCGAGTTTCGCGAGCTTGCCAACGTTCGCTATCTCGAAGATGTCTTTCTCGACCCGGCGGAGGTTCTGGTCTCTGAACATGCCGCCCATGCCGAAGCGCCGGGTGACGAGTGATCGAGCAGCCGCAATCTCTTTTGCGGGGTGACTTTCACGTGCACTCCAGCTGGTCGGATGACGCGCACAGCACGATCGAGCAGAACATCGCGGCGGCGGCTGAGGTGGGCCTCACTGAACTTCGGCTGATCGACCATGTGCGTCAATCCACGACCTGGGTTCCGGAGTTCCTTTCCGAGGTGGCCCGGCAGCCGGCTCGCGACGGACTGTCGATCTACACGGGGGTCGAAGCCAAGATCTTGAACTCCTCGGGCGCGCTCGATCTGCCGACCGATCTCATTGTCGGGGCGGGAGGCGTGGACGCGGTCGTCATCGCTGACCATCAGTTCCCCGGCACAGACGGGGCATGGTCGCCGGATGCCACGCGTGCCCGGCTCGCGAACGGCCTCGCCGCTTCTGACGCACTCGACCTGCTCATCAACGCTCTCGTTGCCGCGATGCGATCGATCGACTCCGCACAGCTGGCGCACTGCTTTTCGATTCTGCCCAAGATTGGCCTCGATGAAGAGCAGCTCGGCGACGACCAGCTCAACACCTGGGCGCGGACGGCTGCGCACACCGGCACGCTCATCGAGGTCAACGAGAAGTGGGGATGCCCGTCTCCTCGCTCAATCCGTGCCGCATGGGCCGCCGGCGCACGCGTCGTCGCGTCGACCGACAGTCATCACGCGGCCGACGTCGGCAGGTACGACCGCGTCGGCCGGATCTTGTCTCAGGCGGTCCAGGCATGACTCCGGGGGACTGGCTGCAGCTAGGCACCAGGGTGCTCGAGATCGTGCTGCTGGTGTTCGTTGCGACCGGCGCCGTTCCGGTACTCGCGGCGGCGTACTCCTTTCTTGCGATTCCGTTGCATGCGTTCCGCAATCACTATTCGAAGGCGGGTCCGTACCTTCCTCGCGTTGCGATCGTCGTGCCCGCCTGGAACGAGGGCGCCGTGATCGGCACGTCGATCGACAGGCTGATGTCTCTCGAATACCCGCTGGAGTCGCTCCGGGTCTACGTCGTCGACGACGCGAGCACCGACAACACGCCGGAGGTCGTGCTGGCCAAGGCGGCGCAGTATCCCGGTTCCGTCTTCCACCTGCGGCGCGAGAAAGGTGGTGAGGGAAAGGCGCACACACTCAACCACGGCATCCGCGAGATTTTGAAGGACGACTGGATGGAAGCTCTGCTGATCATGGACGCGGATGTCATCTACCTCCCGGACTCGCTTCGCAAGATGACCCGCCACCTCGCCGATC
>JBDUBG010000255.1:0-4950 GCA_040004215.1 Pseudolysinimonas sp.
TCTACGACGGCGAAGTCTCGGTGCTGCACAGCATCACGGCACCGTACCGAAGCGCACTGACGGCGGGTCCCACGCCGGAGCTCGATCCACCCGGCGGCGAGCAGGAGGCCGCCGTTGTCGACCCGGACGGAGCAATTGTGATTAACACCCTGCAGCGCGCGCTGCGCCCCCACCTGGGCGATTTGGTGGCGCATGACACCGACACCCGCACGGTGGTAGCTGGCGGGGTCAACTATCTGGTGAGTGTGAGCACCGTCGAAACACCGCAGGGGGCGTGGTCAATCGTTGCTGCCCGAAACGGAGACGCTCAAGCCTCGGTGCTCAACTCGATCACCGTTCTGCTGATCGTCGCCCTTGCCATCATCAACCTCGGGTTTGGCGCGGCATCCTGGTTCATCGGAACTGCCGCCCTCAACCCGGTGAACCGGCTGCGGCGGAGTGCCAGCGAATTGGCGGCACGACCGGATGGAGACCTCCTGCCGGTCGGCCCTGCCGACGACGAGATCGCCCAACTGGCACGCACCCTCAACCAGTTGATCGGCGAATTGCGCGCCTCGGCCGACCGCGAGCGACAGATCGTTTCGGATGCCAGCCACGAACTCAGAACTCCGCTGGCAATCCTGCAGACCAAGCTCGAACTCGCGCAGTCGCAAGCCAGCACGCTGACGCAGATGCGGTCGGATGTCGCCTCAGCCCAGCACACCCTGCAACGTCTCACCGTGCTCGCCACCTCGCTGCTCGAGCTGTCGCGCATCGATGCCCAGTCGGCTCGGGGATCGGCGACCGTCGACGAACTGACAACGGAGCTGGCCGATGCCGCGGATCGCGGGAGGCTGCGCGTCGGAGCAGGCGAGGTCGTGATCGACTACGCCGTCGAGGTTTCGCCGAGCGACCAAGCGGTCGCGGTGTCGGCTCACGACTTCGGCCGGGTGTGCGACAACCTGGTGAACAACGCGCTCACCGCGCGCCCAGATTCCGGCCACATCGAGTTGGCGCTGCGGAACGCGCCTGGCGGCGTGCTGCTGTCTGTCGAGGACGAGGCCGGGGGCATGGACGAGGCCTTCGTCGCACATGCCTTCGACCGCTTCGCACGCGACACCACGCGATCCGCAGACTCGACAGGTGCGGGTCTCGGACTCGCCATCGTGTCAGGCATCGCCTCGGTCGCGGACGGGCATGTCGCACTGGTCAACTCCCCCGGCACCGGACTGCGTGTCGAGGTCGAACTGCCGTTCTCGCGCTGAGATCCACAGCAATCGCGCGGGGTTGTGAGCGTACCCTCGACAGAGAACGCGGGCGCTCGATCCGCGGCTCGAGGTGATCGCTGTGAATAAGGTCGTCAGATGGCTGCCCGCCATCGTCGCTCCCGTGCTGATCGCGGCCGGCGTCATCACGATTCCGGCTGTCGCGAACGCGGCATCGACTCCCCCGAGCAAGACCGCCCAGCAGGTGCTGTCGCTGATCGCCGGAGCGAAGGATGCCGCGTACTCCGGCACCGTCGAGCAGACCTCCAACCTCGGCCTGCCTCAGTTGCCGAGCGTGGGGCCGGGCTCGTCGAGCGCCGGGTCGGATTCGACGTCCCAACTGCTCGACCTCCTCACCGCGAATCACACGGCACGGATCTTCGTCGATGGCGCGAAGAAGCAACGCCTGCAGGTGCTCGACAGCCTTGCCGAACGTGATGTGGTGCGCAACGGCTCAGACATCTGGACATACGACTCGAAGTCGAAGGCCGCGACCCACGTCACGCTGACGCCTCACACCCCCGGCTCGCACTTCGCCCAGCCCGGCACACAAACCCCCGGCCCACAGAATCCCGGCGCGCGCACCCCCGGCCCCCAGACACCCGGCGCCAACGTTCCCGGCGAGTCCCAGACCGAGCCGCTCACCGAGACCCTCACTCCTGCTGCGCTGGCCAACAGGTTCTTGGCCGCGATCCAGCCCTCGACGACGGTGTCTGTGGCGTCAACCTCGAGAGTTGCGGGGCGCCCGGTCTACCAACTTGAGCTCACACCGAAGACCGGCACCACCCTGGTGGCCAGCGTGACCCTCTCTGTCGACGCCACGACGGGACTGCCCCTGAAGGTCGTCGTCGATGCTCGCGGTCAGAAGGCCGACGCATTCAGCGTCGGTTTCAGCTCAATCGACTTCTCGAAACCGCCCGCATCGCTCTTCGAGTTCACGCCGCCGAAAGGCGCGACCGTCACCACCCCGAAGTTCGACAAGCCCGACCACAAGATCAACGATGCAGAGCCGGGCACCGGCAGCAGCGCACACGCCGCGAAGCCCACCGTCACGGGCACCGGCTGGGCGTCGATCGTCGAGTTGCCGGCCGGGGCGGTTGGTTCGAAGGCTCCCGCAGCATCGGCGAGTCAGAGCAGGCTGCTCGACGAGCTGACCACCTCGGTGGCCGGCGGCCGCGCGCTGCAGACCTCGCTGCTCTCGGTGTTGCTGACTAGCGACGGGCGCATCCTGATCGGTGCGGTGCCGATCGCGACCCTCGAGGCCGCCGCGCAGTGAGCACGCGGTGACCACCGCCGCGATTGAGACCTCGGGGCTCACCAAGGTCTTTGGTCGACAGCACGCCGTCGAGTCGCTCGATCTGAGCGTGCCGAGTGGGTCGGTCTTCGGCTTCCTCGGGCCGAACGGCTCGGGAAAGACCACCACGATCCGTTTGCTGCTCGGGCTGGCCGCCGCGACCAGCGGCGAGATCCGGATGCTGGGCGAACCGATGCCCTCCGAACTGCCCTCGGTGCTCCCCCGCGTCGGCGCGCTAGTCGAGGGTCCGTCGATCTACCCCTTCCTCTCGGGGCGTGCCAACCTGCTTCGCCTGGATGCCGCAGATCGGCACGCAGCATCCAGAACCCGCCGCGCGCGCATCGACGCCGCCCTCGAACGGGTCGGGCTGAGCCACGCGGCAGACAAGAAGGCTCACGCCTATTCGCTGGGCATGAAACAGCGGCTGGGTATCGCCAACGCGCTCCTGCGCCCGCGAGAGTTGCTGATTCTCGATGAGCCGAGCAATGGGCTCGATCCGCAGGGCACCCGCGAGGTCCGCGGGCTGATCCGCGCGCTTGCCGACGACGGAACTACCGTGTTCGTCTCGAGCCACCTGCTCAGCGAAATCGAGCAGCTGTGCTCGCATGTGGCAGTGATGAGCGCCGGCAAGCTGGTCGCGCAGGGCACGCTCGACGAGTTGCGTCGCGGTGATCAGCGCGTGACGGTGCACACCCCGGATGCCGCATCCGCCCGCCGCGCCCTCGACAAACTGCACCTCGTGGTCGACGCCCGCTCAGAGCCGGGCACGGTCTCGGCAGCTCTCGTGGACGGCGTGCTGCCCGAGACCGTAACCGCCGCACTCGTCGCCGCCGGAGTGCGCGTGCGCGGCATCGCGGTCGCCGGCGAGACACTTGAGGAGCGTTTCGTCGCGCTTACCGGCGAGGGCTTCGATGTCGCGGGGTGAGGGTGTGACGCGCGATCCGGGCGCCGAGGCAGGTCGCGCGCGCCCGTTCTCGTTGCTCAGCTCGGAGCTGGCCACCCTGTTTCGTCGCAGACGCACGATCGCGATGCTCGGCGCGCTCGCCCTGATCCCGATCCTGATCGCGGTGGCGGTGCGGGTCACCTCCGCGGGTGATGCGGGGCGTGGTCCGGCGTTCATCGGCGACATCACCCAGAACGGTTTGTTCGTCGCGTTCACGGCGCTGACCGTGTCGATTCCGCTGTTTCTGCCGCTGACCGTCGGCGTGGTGGCCGGCGACGCCATCGCCGGCGAGGCCAACCTCGGCACGCTGCGCTATCTGCTGATCGCCCCAGCCGGCCGTCTCAGGCTGCTGCTGGTCAAGTTCGTCGCGGCTGGCGCGTTCTGCGTCGCGGCGGCGCTGATCATCGTGCTCGCCGGGGTGGCGATCGGCGCCATCCTGTTCCCCGTCGGGCCGGTGACTCTGCTCTCGGGCGACACCGTCGACGGCGGTGGATTTGCCGTCCGCGTGCTGCTGTTGGTCGGCTACGTGAGCCTGTCGCTGCTGGGACTGACCGCGATCGGGCTCTTCATCTCGACCCTGACTACGGTGCCGGTCGGCGCGATGGCGGCAACCGTCGTGTTGGCGGGCGCCTCCCAGATCGTGGATGCCCTGCCGCAACTCTCAGTGGTTCACCCCTGGTTGTTCAGCCACTACTGGTTCAGCTTCGCCGACCTGCTGCGCGACCCGATCGCTTGGGATTCGTACGGCCAGAACGCGCTGCTGCAACTCGGCTACATCGTGGTGTTCGGCGCCCTCGCCGCGGGGCGCTTCACCACCAAGGACGTGCTGAGCTAGGCGGCAGTCTGCTGCTGCGCCGAATCCCACCAGTCGAGCACACGCGTGCCGAAGAAGGTGAGCCAGGGCGACGGCTCGTCTGGAGCGACATCCACTTCGAACCAGACAGCTCCCGGATGCCGACGCTCCTGCAACCAGGTGCCGTCTGGCTGCCGGGCGCTGCGCACCGCTTCGATCGCGTCTGACAGCCGCGGATCCGGCGCGACCCCGTCGTGCAGCGACGCGGCACGAAAGTAGTCGGTCGCGTTGAGCACGCTGTAGAACCAGCGGAACGGGTAGGCGAAGCGCGTGACCCAGTGATCGACCTGTTCGCCGGTCGACAGGCGATTCATGAGGTGTCGCGTGAGCAGGTACTCCTCGCCGGCCTGGCGAGCGGCGCGCAACTCGTCACTGCCGCCGGTCGCGATCTCAAACGACAGGATGCCCTTGAGTGCGTTGAGCGTGGAGTGGAACGACGAGCGCGTCGAACCCTCTGCCCACTCGCAGTTCCAGCCACCGTCGGCCAGCCGATGTTCGATGAACCAATCCGCGAGCCCCGACACATCGGCGCCGAGCCAGGCACCGTTGGCGAGCGTGAAAGCGTTGATGCAGCAGTCCACCTCGCCGCCCCAGTACGGCAGGTCGTTGTACTCCC
>JBDUBG010000458.1:0-16751 GCA_040004215.1 Pseudolysinimonas sp.
AGCTGGAGCAGGCGGCCGTGATCACCGGCCCCACCGCGCTGCACGGTGCCGACGTACGGGTGCCAGATCTGCGCGGTGGCTTCAGCTACCTGATCGCGGCGCTCACCGCCGAGGGCCGCTCGACGGTCACTAACCTGGGCATCATCAGCCGTGGCTACGAGCACTTCGTTGAGAAGCTCGAAGCGCTCGGGGCGCAGTTCCAGCTGGAAGGCTAAGAAGCTGGGCTACCGCGACCCGACCCGCGACACAGTCGTCGAGCGTCGAGAGAAGACGCCGGTCTGGCGCTTCTTCGCGGCCATCGTCATCCCCTTCGTGCTGCTCGTCGGCCGTTACCGGGTGCAGAACGTGGAGCGGATCCCCACCAGCGGTCCGTTCATCATGGCGGCGAACCACGTGACCGACTTCGATCCGTTGGTCACCGCGTACACGCTCTGGCACCACGGGCGCGTGCCGCACTACCTGGCGAAGGCCAGCCTGTTCCGCGTTCCGGTGGTCGGTTGGGCGTTTCGGGTGACAGGGCAGGTCGCCGTTGAGCGTGCCGCGCGCGGTCAGAACAGCACGATCGCCCAGGGGGAGCGCATCATCACCGAGGGCCTCGCGTTGGTGATCTACCCCGAGGGCACGCTGACTCGCGATCCTGAGTTGTGGCCGATGCGCGGCAAGTCAGGTGCGGTGCGCATCGCCCTTGAGACCGGGGTGCCGCTGATCCCCGCCGCACACTGGGGCGCCCAGAAGATCCTGCCGCGCTGGTCGAAGCGGTTCAGTCTGTTTCCCCGCAAGACCGTCGACATCGTCATCGGCGAACCCCTCGACCTGAGTCGCTGGCAGGGCAAGCAGCTGGATGCCAAGGCGCTCGCCGAGGCGACCCTCTTCGTGATGCAGGCCATCACTGGGTTGCTCGAGGGTCTGCGCGGTGAGACTGCCCCCGTTGAACGTTGGGACCCGGCTGCGCACGGCCAAAGTGAGTTCGGGCGCATCGTTGAGAAGCCAGGTGAGAAGCCAGTCGCGAAGCGAGCCGGGAAGCCAGCCGAGAAGCCACAGAAGCGCGCGAAGTAGCCCTAGCTGGGGCTTCCGGCCGGTGCTCCCGCCTGCGCCACCGCGGCGTGGGTGTCGAGTGCGTGACGTGCCAGTTCGGTTGCTCCCGCGACGGCCGCCGGCATCACCAGCACCGCGCCGCCGGGCAGCAGCATGCAGAGGTTCACTGCCACGCCGAATCCGACGACTCGTGCATTGCGGGAGCGCAGCACACGGCGCCGCTCGACCCGCAGCAGCCCGCGCGCCTCGAGCGGCCGCGAGGTCAACTCGAGTGCGACGATCCGGCCGCCGAATACCAGCTCGCCCAGCACCGCCAACGGCGCCCCGACGAGCGGAATGATTCCCACGAGCGTGAGCACCAGTCCGAGCCCGACGGCGCGCCAGAACAGCCAACCCGAATCTGCCAGCCCGCGCCAGAATCCCGGCTCTAGTCCCTCGGGGAGCTCGCCGTGCTCACGCTCGATCTCGCGCCAGATGCGTGCGTAGACCGGATCGCCCACTAGCAGGGTGATGGTCGTGTAGCCGAACGCGCCCAGGGCGACGACACCGATGATGAGCGCCACTGCCGCGAGCAGTCGGAACAGTCTGGCCAGTTCGGCATCCCAGTTGTCGGCGAACGGGGTGATGAATGAGATCACCGCTTGGATATTGATGGCCAACAGCACGACAACAGCGGCGAAGACGATCGCGACGACAACAGCGGGCACCATGCCGAGCAGCATGAGGCCCGGCCGGCGCCGCCAGAGCGCGAAACCGCGGCCGAGCACGGCGAACCCGGAGAGGAACTCGCGCGTGGCACCCGGCGAACGAGCAACCCGTTGCGGCATTCCGTCAGGCTATCTGCCGCAGGTCACGTGCGATCCAGCAGAATGGGGCCATGAACGAAGCGGCGGGGCAGCAGAAGGACGCGGCCACCAAGCCGATCCCGATCGTGGGGGGTTCGCAACCGATCACGCAGCCCATCACGACGCCCCTGATGTTGAAGCTCGGGCAACACCGGGTCGCCGTGCTCGGCGCCGGATCGTGGGGCACCACCTTCGCGAAGGTGTTGGCTGATGGCGGCTCCAGCGTCGCGTTGTGGGCACGTCGGGCTGAGTTGGCCCGCGAGATTATGCAGTCGCGTCGCAACTCGGACTATCTGCCGGGGATCAACTTGCCCCGTGGCATCCAGTCATCGACGCGGCTACCAGAGGTGCTGGAGGGCGCGGAACAGGTCTACCTTTCGGTGCCGAGCCAGTCGCTCCGCGAGAACCTGCGCATCGTGCGCGACCTGATCCCGGCAGGCATTGCCATCGTGTCGCTCATGAAGGGTGTCGAGATGAGCACCCGCTGCCGAATGAGCGAGGTGATCGAGCAAGAGTTGGGCATCGATCCCGAGCGAATCGCGGTGGTTTCTGGTCCGAACCTGGCGCTCGAGATTGCCAAAGAGCAGCCGACGGCGGCCGTGGTGTCGTCGATCAGCCTGGCGACGGCGACCGAGGTCGCGCTGGTGGCGACCAACCCCTACTTTCGCAGTTTCGTCAACACCGACGTGATCGGCACCGAGTTTGGCGGCGTGCTCAAGAACCTGATCGCGGTCGCGATCGGCATCGTCGACGGCGTCGGCTATGGCGAGAACACCAAAGCCTCGATCATCACGAGGGGATTGGTCGAGATGACGGATTTCGCTGTCGCGTTCGGCGGTCGCCCCGAGACCCTGGCCGGGTTGGCCGGCCTCGGCGACCTCATCGCCACCTGCGAATCGTCGCTGTCGCGCAACAACACTGCGGGTCGCCTGCTCGGCCAGGGCTACGCATACGGCGAGGTGATCGCCCAGATGAATCAGACAGCGGAGGGGCTGGTTTCCGTTGCGCCGATCCTCGAGCTGGCGGCGTCCCGCGGGGTGGAGATGCCGATTGTCAGCCAGGTGGCCGAAGTGCTGGCGGGTACGCTGAATCCGCGGGACATCGCGCCGCATCTGACCACTGACACGAACGAGCCTCAGGGCGAATGATTTCGCTCGGCGCTCACCCCCAGGAGCACCCATGATCCGCGTCGCCTTGCTCTTCGGTGGCCGTTCCAGCGAGCACTCGATCAGCTGCGCCACCGCGGGCGGCGTGTTGGGGGCGATCGATCGCAGCCGGTACGAGGTCATCCCGATCGGGATCACCCATGACGGTGCCTGGACGCTGCAAGATGCCGACACGGTGTCGCGGTTCGCCCTCGGCCACGAGGCGGCCGAACTTCCGGCGGTGGTCGACAACGGCACCCGTGTGCATTTGCCAGAGTCGGCAGCGACCCACGAGTTCACCGTCACGGCATCCGATGGCACGGTGCAGAGTCTCGGCGAGGTAGATATCGCCTTCCCGATCTTGCACGGACCGTTCGGCGAAGACGGCACCATCCAGGGCGCGCTCGAACTGGTCGGCATGCCCTATGTGGGCAACGGAGTGCTCTCGTCTGCCGTAGGAATGGACAAACACTTCACGAAGACGGTGCTCGAGGGCGCTGGCATCACCGTCGCCCCCTGGGTCACCGTGAGCCGGGCGGACCTCGCCGCGAATCACGACCTCTGGCTGCGTCGGATCTGGGGGCTCGACCTGCCCGTCTTCGTCAAGCCGGCGCGGGCCGGATCGAGCGTCGGGGTGACGAAGGTCTCGTCGTGGGATGACCTGGATGCCGCCCTCGACACCGCGTTCAGCGAAGATCACCGGGTGCTCGTCGAGGCAGCAATGGTCGGCCGCGAGCTGGAGTGCGCCGTGCTCGAGGGACGCGACGGCGCCGCGCCGCGCGTGAGCGTGGCCGGCGAGATCGTGATCACCGGCCGTGAGTTCTATGACTTCGACGCGAAGTATTTGGCTGCCCCCGGCATCCAACTGGTCTGCCCGGCCGAACTGCGCGAGCAGGAGCTGGCAGAGATGCAGCGCATCGCAGCACGCTCGTTCGAGGCGATCGGTGGTGCTGGCCTGGCGCGGGTGGATTTCTTCTTCACCGGCTCAGGATTTGTGGTCAACGAGATCAACACGATGCCCGGCTTCACCCCGATCTCGATGTTCCCGGCCTGCTGGCTGGCGAGCGGGCTCAGCTATCCGGACCTGATCGACGAACTGATCATGCTCGGACTCGCGACCGAGCGCTAGGGACCAGCGCCTAGGGGCTGGGAGTCGGCGATGGGCTTGCGTCCAGCGAGTCCTCAGCAGACAGACATTTGTGCCCGTTCGGCTTCGTGAACGCGACGGCGCCCGACAGCTCGCTGAGCACCGAGCTAGCGCTGAGTTCGCGCTCATCGATGACCACCGCGATGGCCGGTGTGCGGCCATAGCTGGTGTAGACGTCGTGGGGAGCTTTGCTGGCGTCACGGAGCCAGTCCTGGTCATCAACGGTGACGCAGGGCAGGTCTGACGCGGTCGGCACGGCCACGCCGCAGCGCAGCAGCACTTCTGCTGGGTCTCCCCACGCGCCAGTCGACTGGGCGTTGGTGTCGCGCCGATCGAGGTTCCGCACAGTGGCGGGCAACCGGACGATCACGTCGGCGCACACGGGATCGTTGGCGTGCGCAGCCGGATCAAGTGCAACAGTCGGTGAGCACCCTGAGAGCAGCAGGCCGAGCGTCGCGGCTGCCAGCGCGAGCGCGAACGGGGCGCGACGGAGTCTCACGGCCCCAGGGTACCCGTCGCTGCCAGCCCGGCTGCCCGGTAGCGTTGCGGACATGGCGGCATCCGGCGACACCCTGGGTTCGCTGGGCGAATCGGCAGTTCTGGCGCGAATCTTTCCCCGGTTGCCGGATGCGGCGGCGGCCCTGGTCGGCCCGGGCGACGACGCCGCCGTGCTGGCAGCACCGGACGGCCGCTACGTGGTCACCACCGACACCATGGTGCACGGGCCGGATTTCAGGCTGGCCTGGTCGACGCCGGCAGAGTTGGGCTGGAAGGCGGCTGCCACCAACCTGTCTGACGTCGCGGCGATGGGCGCCAGGGCGACGGGACTCGTTGTCGCGATCGTTGCCCCTTCCGACACGGCGATCGAGACCCTCGAGGGCATCGCAGACGGACTCCGTGAGGCGTGCGAGGAACTTGCGCCCGGCTGCGGGGTGGTGGGCGGCGACCTCTCGGTCTCAGACACGCTGGTGATCGCGGTCACTGCCTTCGGCGACCTGGAGGGCCGCGATCCGGTTCTGCGCTCCGGGGCTCGGCCGGGTGACCTGGTCGCGGTGAGCGGGTCGCTGGGGCTCGCAGCACAGGGCATCGCGCTGCTGTTCGCCCGCGCAATCGATGCGGATGGGCATCCGGATGCCGCACGGGTTGCCGCGCTGCGCCGCGCGCACGGCGCAGAACTTGCCGCGCAGCTCACGCCGCGGCCCCCGCTGGCCGACGGGGTGCGTGCCGCCATCGCGGGAGCCACCGCGATGCTCGATCTGAGCGACGGACTCGCGCTCGACGCCGGCCGTCTCGCCCTGGCGAGCGGTGTCTCGCTGGATCTGGATGGGGTCGCGATCGGCATTGCCGGGTTGGGCCTCGAAGGCGATCGCGAGGAGGTCCTCGGCGCCGACGCGCTCACCGGTGGCGAAGATCATTCCCTGCTCGCGACCTTTCCGCCCGGCACGGCGCTGCCGGGTGGGTTCCGTCCCATCGGGCACGTACGCGAAGCCGGTGAATCCGGAGCAGAGCTGCGTGTAGATGGAACGGTCTATGGGTCTCGCGGAGGCTGGGATCCCTACGCAGACTGGAACGGCAAGCGAGGCTAGGGAGCCTCGACCGGCCGCAGCCAGAACAACGCGGTGTCGCCGTAGTCTTTGCGCCGCTCGAGCTCGAGCCCAGCCGGCCACCCCGGAGCGAGGTCGCGCGACGAGCGTTCGAGCACGACCACGGCATCCGGATTCAGACGGGGCACCAGCGCCTCCAGGTTGTGTATTAGCTCCAGCACGCCGAGTTCGTATGGCGGATCGATCAAGACGACGTCCCAGTGGTCGCGCGAACCGCCAAGAAAGCTCTGTACCGGTTGGCTCGAGATCAGGATGTCGGGCGACGCACCTCGCGGCGCCGCTTTGCGCACGGCGGCAGCGTTACTGTGCGTGACTCGGGTCGCCGCGGTCGCGCTGTCGACCAGCGTCACGTGGGCGGCTCCGCGCGATGCTGCCTCGAGGCCCAGGGCTCCGGATCCCGAATACAGATCGAGCACCCGGGCTCCGTCGAGCGCGTCGCGAGCTTCCAATGCCGAGAAGATCGCCTCGCGCACCCGGTCGCTGGTGGGCCGCGTGCCGAACGGCGGCACCGTCAGCCGGATTGATCCGGCGAAACCACCGATGATGCGCGTCATGCGCCCCACGGTACCTGTCGGGCGAGACGCCGGGGCCTCTGCGGGCTGGCCTGCGCGCGTGGCGCACTTCGCGGCGTTACGATCACCGCGTGGCTACCCCATCACGTCGAGTTCCGAGAACGACTGCGCCCTCGCTCAAGGCCGCGTCGAAGGCCGCATCCAAGGCCGTCACCAAGGCGGCCGTCACCGCGGTCTCGCGTGCCGTTCCGCGATCCACCCGCGCGTCGAAACCAGCCAAGGAAGGTCCCGTCGTCGATCAGCCCACCCAGAGCCCGGCATTTGCATCTGGTGTCATCAACAACGCGGTCTACGAGAACGGCGTCCGGATCGCCAGCCCCGAGACGCTGGCGGGCACCTTCGCGGAGCTCGACAAGCATCCGAATGCGATCGCCTGGATCGGCCTCTACCGTCCGTCTGCCGAAGAACTGGCAGCTCTTGCCGCCGAGTTCGGTCTTCACGAACTCGCCATCGAAGACGCGGTGCATGCGCACCAGCGCCCCAAGATCGAACGCTACGGCGACACCCTGTTCACCGTGCTGCGGGCAGCTAATTATGTGGACGAGACCGAGACCGTTGAGTTCGGCGAGCTGCACATCTTCAGCGGCACCAACTTCGTGATCACCGTGCGGCACAGCGAATCGCCAGACCTCAGCATCGTGCGCAAACGCATGGAAGACACACCCGGCTCGATGGACGAGGGCACAGAGGCCATCCTGTACGCGATCATGGATGCCGTGGTCGACGGCTACGCGCCGGTGGTCGACGGGGTCTCGAACGATATCGACGAGATCGAGACCCAGGTGTTCGACGGCGATGCGCAAGTATCCCGACGCATCTACGAACTCAACCGCGAGGTGATCGAGTTCGAGCGGGCGGTGAACCCGCTGATTCAGATCATCGACACTCTGTCGACCGGATTCGCTGACGGTTTTGTGGGCGACAAGCTGCAGCAATACCTGCGAGACGTCGCCGATCACGTGGTGCTGACCAAGGAGCGCGTCGAGGAGTTCCGGCTGTTGCTGCGCGACATCCTCGCGGTGAATACCAGCCTCGTGGGGCAGCGGCAGAGCGAAGAGTCCCGCAGCCTCAGCGAGGCGAGCAATCGCCAGGCGATCGAGACGCGCAAGATCTCGGGCTGGGCGGCGATCCTCTTCACGCCCACTCTCATCGCGGGCATCTACGGCATGAATTTCAAGGTCATGCCCGAGCTCCATTGGGAGTTCGGGTACCCGTTCGCGATCGGTCTGATGGTGCTCTCTGGCGTCATCCTGTACGTCATCTTCAAGCGCCGCGGCTGGCTGTAGCCGGATAACCTCGGATCGTGCCCTCGCCCGATCACTCACCTCTCGAGGTGCGGCTGTCGACCGCGCTGGGCGGGCGAACATCGCAGGCGATCGAGAAGGCTTTCGGCTTCGCTACGGTGGGTGACCTTCTCGCGCACTACCCGCGCCGCTATGCCCGTCGCGGCGAGCTCACCGCCCTCAGCGAGTTGACGATCGACGAGAACGTCACGATCGTCGCAGAGGTGCGCAGTGTCACCGAGCGGCCGATGCGCGCCAAGCGGGGCAGCATTCTCGAAGTGGTCATCAGCGACGGGCATGGCCACCTGACGCTCACCTTCTTCAACCAGGCGTGGCGCGCCCGTGACCTGAGGCCGGGGATGCGCGGCATCTTCGCCGGCAAGGTGGGCGAATATCGCGGCGCACGCCAGCTTGCGCATCCTGACTATGAACTGTTCGCCGCAGACGATGAGAACGCGCCCGCCCTCGATCCGGCGATAGCGAAGGGATGGGCCGAGCAGCCGATCCCGATCTACCCGGCGACCTCGACGGTGGCGAGCTGGCAGCTGGCGAAGGCGATCGAGGTGATCCTCGACAGGCTGGAGCCGCTCGACGATCCGGTGCCCGCCGAGCTGCGACGCACACGTGGGCTGGTCGACTTTCGTCGCGCGCTCGAATTGATCCACCGCCCCGAGACGGATGCCGACTGGCACCGTGCGCACGACGCCCTGCGTTTTCAGGAGGCGTTCGTCTTGCAGGCCGCGTTGCTGCAGCAGCGGGCGGCGCGCCGCTCTGAGGCCGCCACCTCCCGCGCTCCCGGCCGATTCTCGGCCGAGTTCGAGGGGCAGCTGGCATTCACCCTGACTCAGGATCAGCTCACGGTCGGCGCCGAGATCGCTCGTGACCTGGCCGATAACGCCCCGATGAACCGACTAGTGCAGGGCGAGGTGGGCTCGGGCAAGACTTTGGTGGCGCTGCGCGCGATGCTCGCGGTCGCCGACTCCGGAGGGCAGTCAGCATTCCTCGCGCCGACCGAGGTGCTCGCCGGGCAGCACCTGAGGTCGCTGACCTCCGCACTCGGTCCTGACCTGGCGGCGCGACTGAGGCCAACTCTGCTGACTGGTCAGTTGCCGGTGGCGTTGCGACGCAAGGCGTTGCTGGCTGCGGCATCCGGGGGCGCGTCGATCGTGGTGGGCACGCACGCTCTGCTGGGGGACGCGGTCACTTTTGCCGAACTGGGCCTGGTGGTGGTCGACGAGCAGCACCGCTTCGGGGTAGATCAGCGCGAGGCGCTGCGGCTGAAGGGGGTCGCGACCGGGGCAGCGCCGCACGTGTTGGTGCTGACCGCGACGCCGATCCCACGCACCGTCGCGATGACAGTGTTTGGTGACCTCGATGTCTCCACCATCACGGAGCTGCCGGCCGGGCGATCGCCCATCGAGTCGTTCGTCGTGCCTCTGGCTGAGCATCCGGGCTGGGAGCATCGCATCTGGGAACGCCTCAGCGAAGAACTGGCACAGGGCCGCCAGGGCTTTGTCGTCTGCCCGGCGATCGACCCCAAACATGTCGAAGAAGCGGATGCCGACGAGCTCGAAGACGAGCCAGCCAAGGGTCCGACGGCCGCCGTGGTGGCCGTGCTCGAGGAGGCGCGCGCGAATCCTCTGCTCGCCGGACGCCGGATCGAACCCCTGCACGGGCGGATGTCGAGTGACGAGAAGGATGCGACGATGCGCGCGTTCGCCGCCGGCGAGATCGATGTGCTGATCGCCACGACGGTGATCGAGGTCGGGGTGGATGTGCCGAACGCGTCAACCATGGTCGTGCTCGACGCTGACCGCTTCGGCGTGGCCCAGTTGCACCAGTTGCGCGGCCGGATCGGGCGTGGGGGAGTGCCCGGCCTGTGTCTGTTCGTGACCCGCGCCGAACTCGAAACGCCGGCGCGCGAACGCGTGGATGCCGTCGCCGCTACGCTCGACGGCTTTGCTCTCGCCCAGATCGACCTCGAGCTACGTCGCGAGGGCAACGTGCTGGGGCGCGCGCAGTCTGGTGGACGCTCATCGTTGAAGCTGTTGCGAGTGGCGCGCGACGGCGAGCTGATCGCCGAGGCACGGTCGCTGGCAGCCGAGGTGATCGAGTCAGACCCGACGCTGGCCGAGCATCGGGCACTGGCTCAGGCGCTCGCGGCGCGGCTAGACGCCGCGGAGGCAGCTTTTCTCGCCAAGAGCTAGTGGTTGCCGAACTCGCAGGAGGTGAAACTCAAAGGAACTGTGCGGCGGCGCCCGATAGTCTCGGACTATGAGCAGGATCGCAGTCGTTCCCGGATCGTTTGACCCTGTCACTCTCGGTCATCTCGATGTGATCGAGCGAGCGGCCGGCATCTTCGATCAGGTGCATGTGTTGGTGGTGCACAACCCGGGTAAGACGGCGTTGCTGCCGATCGCGCAACGCGTGTCATTGCTGCAGGAGTCGATCGCGGCATCCGGGGCAGCCAAGAACATCCTGGTCACCAGTTGGAGTGTCGGACTGCTGGTCGACTACTGCACCGACGTCGGCGCGAGCGTGCTAGTCAAGGGCATCCGCTCGCAAGTGGATGTCGCATACGAGACCCCGATGGCGATCGTCAACCGCGACCTGGCAGGTGTCGAGACGATCTTCATGCTTCCCGATCCGGCTCACGCGCATGTGTCGAGTTCGCTAGTGCGTCAGGTCGCCGCACTCGGCGGGGATGTCACTCCGTACGTGCCGCAGGTCGTGGCCGCCTACTTGAAGAAGGACCGCGGCTAGACACTGCTTCGGCGTCATCACGACGGCTGGTTGTGAAATACACTCATCAGATGAATCCGCCGCGACGCGCCCGGGTGAGTCGCGCGTGATGGACCCAGCGCCGCGCATCCGTTCTCGTTCCTGGCTGATTGGGACGACTCTTCGACGCTCGCGCTCGCAATGGCGGTTGCTGCTTGTCGTTGTCGCGGTGGCGATTCTTGCCTGCACGCTGATTTCGTCGCTCGGCCTCCTGGTGTTCGCGACGGAACAAGGGGGGGTTCGAAGCGCGCTCACCTCGATTTCGACATCGCAGACCGGGATCGACGTTCGGGTCGTTCGCCAGCACGTGCCGCTTTCTCGGGCAAGCCGTCTCGTCAAGAACGCGGTGAGAAAAGAACTGGGCGACTCTGTCCCGTTCTCTTCCTCGAGCTTTGCGATGACGGAACCAGCGTTTGTGCCAGAGATTCAGACCAGTTCAGGTCTCACCTACTTTGGCGAATACGACAACTTTCGCGCGAACTCGAAACTCGTCGCGGGTCACTGGGCTGGAAAGTGGTCGGGCGGCACCGCCGCGATTCCGGTCGCCATTCCAGAAACCGCATCACGGGCCCAAGGGCTGCAGCTGGGCAGCACGTTTGCGATCTCCCACTCTCCGGCTGATCTGACCGCGCTGGTCGTTGGCATCTACAGCGTGAACGCGCCCAACAGTTCCTACTGGGCTCGCGATCGGCTGCATGGCACGGGCAACGACCCCCTGTACTTCGGGCCGCTGGTCGCCGCGCCCGGCACCATCGACGCCGCAAAAATGGACGTCGCGTCACTCGATATCAGTTTCACTCCCACCTTCAACTCCCTCACCATCGACGAGCTTGGGCCTCTGGTGCGCAGGCTCGCGTCCGGACAGACCGCAGTACCGCGACAACTCGCCAGTGTTTCGGCGACGGTCTCGTACAAATCGGGAACGGCGGATGCAGTGAGTGGCGTCGTGTCCGGTCTCACCGTGACGCGATCGACGATCGTCGTCGTGAGCCTCATGCTGCTGGTTCTCGCCGTCGCGGCGATGGGGCAGACTGCGCGGTCCTTCAACGACGCGCGCGCGGGAGAGCGCCAACTGCTTCGCTCGCGCGGCGCGTCGGCTGGCAACATCCTCGCGCTGGCCACTCTGGAGGCCGTCGTTGTCGGCGTGATCACCGCAGGAGTGAGTCCGCCACTCTCGACGCTTGTCTACCGGGTTCTCGCGGCGCAGCCCGCGATGGTGGCCGCGCACATGCCTAAGGATGCGGGGATTCCCTCCATCACCTGGGTCACCGCGGCGGGTGTGTCGCTCGTGTTTGTGGTCGTGCTCATCGCGCCCCTTCTGCGTCGATCGCGCTCGTTCGCCGGCGGCGAGCCGTCTCGCGGACGCCAAGGCGCCGCGAGTGGCTTCATGCGATCCGGTCTCGACATCGCCATCTTTGTTCTGGCGGGGATCGCATACTGGCAACTCGTCTCGTATCACGGCCATGTCGACGCGGCCGCGCCGCTCGCGATTGACCCGATTCTGGTTGCCGGGCCCGCGCTGGTGTTGGGCGCAGGGGCCCTGCTGTGTGTTCGTCTCATCCCTCTCGCGTCGAAGCTCATTCTTCGGGTCGGGGATCGCGCTCGAGGCTCCGTCATTCCGCTCGCTTCGTGGGAGATCGGTCGGCGGTCGCAGCGCGCGACGTCCGCTGTCTTGTTGCTCAGCCTCGCACTCGCGGTAGGAACGTTTGGGCTCTCGTTTCTTGCTACCTGGAAGCAATCACAGCTCGACCAGGCGACTTTTGCCGTTGGTCCGCCCGTTCGGGTACTGGCCCTTCCCGATCCGGACGTTCAAGCGCAGCTTCTGGCGAAGGGCGCGGTCGGCACGCCACAGCCCGTCATTCGTCGAATAGGTCAGCTTCTGGACCCCGGTTCTGCCAATCTCCCTGGCGCAGCGCCAACCGGGCCTGTCGTCACGGTGCTTGGCCTGACGGCTGAGGGTCGAACACTGATCGACAGAGGTCGACTCAGTCACCTCGGCGGCGACGAGGTGAAAAGTCGACTTGCGAAGTCGGTGACACCAGCGACGGGAGTCGTGCTTCCCGGAGCGGTGTACGGCGTGAGCGCGACCATTCAGGTGGCCGTTCGTTCGAGCGGGCTGCCAGGGGTCGAGGCACATGTGTACGCCATCCTTGAAGACGGCATGGGGTTGCTGACCACCGTGAGTATGGGCACCGTGTCCGCAGACAACACGCCACAGGATGTGCGGGGCTTCGTGCAGCTGCCGCCCAACTCGAACGGACTCACCGGGCCCGTGCGCTTGGTCGGATTTCAAGCGACCTTCGCGACGGCGAAGGACAGCGGCGCGAGCCTTGTCAATGCGCAAGCGAACGCCGACGTTCTGGTGAAAGACCTCGCGGTGCTTCATACCTCGTCATCACAGAGTTCGGCGTCAGTCACCGACTCGCAATCGGTGACGGTGGATTCGAGCGCAACGTGGTTCGGCAACAGCGCCGAGCCTGACGCACCGGTTCCCACGGTCGGCCCCGTTCCGAGCGGTTGGCAGTTCGATCTGGGCGTCGATGTTCCCAGCGGGCTCGAGCTCGCTCCGGCGACGTTCGCCCTCGTGGGTTGGTCGCCGAGTGGCTTGATTTCCGTTGTGGTGCCGACCGCCCTCGCGAAGACGCTCAACCTCACACCGCCGAGCAACATGACCGTCGAGGTGCAGGATGTTCTGGTGCCGATCCTGATCGTGGGCACGACGTCGCTGGTTCCCGGAACGGCGAGTTCCGACGCCCTGTCGAACCCGAATTCTGGTTTTGCCGCGAGTTCAAGCAATCCCAACATCATGGTGCTCGACCAAGAATTGCTCGAGCGGTCGCTCGCACAATCGGGAGTTCACACTCCGATGGTCGACGAGTGGTGGGTCAACGTGCCCGTCGGGCGCGGGCAGGCATACCTCAACGGCGTGGCAAACCCGGTGGGCGCGGTCAGCAGCGAGACGCTCGGGCTACAACTTCAGCAGGCGCCGTTGCGGGTTGCCACGCAAGCCGCTCTCTGGCTGGCCATTGTCGCCGGGGGCTTGCTCGCCGCCGTCGGGTTCGCG
Organism: Pseudolysinimonas sp.; assembly: GCA_040004215.1. Lineage (GTDB taxonomy): Bacteria > Actinomycetota > Actinomycetes > Actinomycetales > Microbacteriaceae > Lysinimonas. The sequence goes on from JBDUBG010000458.1 coordinate 13,477, forward strand.
GTGCACAGCGCGACAACATTGCGCTCCCGTCGACTTGAGCTCGCTCAGTTGAGAGCGATTGGGCTGTCACGAAATAAGCTCGTCGCTCTGATTACCGCTGAGTCTCTGCTCATTACTGTGTTGGGTGCGGTCTTCGGCACGGCGATCGGGGTGCTCCTCGCCCTTCTGGTCGGGCCGCTCGTCGCTGCCTCACCAGACGGTTCGCCGCCCGTGCCGTCGGTGGCGGTGCAGATCCCGTGGTCGAGCATCGGGCTTCTGATCATCGGGCTCGCCGCCGCGCTCGTGCTTGTGGTGTTCGTCGTGGCGCGCGTTCAACGCTCTGTCGAACCTGCCGAGCTGCTTCGCGGGGGGATGGAACCCTAGTGTCGGCTCTCTTCTCCTCAGGTGCCCTTCTGGTTCGTCGTCGGATGCGACGAGATCTGGCACTCGTTCTGTGCTGGATGGCACTGCTCGCCTTCGTCGTCGTACTCGCCGGGGCCGCACCTCGCACGGTCGTCGACTCCGCCGACCAGGGCGCACGCCAGGTCATCGCGGAGGCAGGTTCTCGCTCCGACCTGATCGTGCGCGCACCGATCGGAAGTTCGAGCGGCGCCGGTTCGGCGGTATCGCCGAGCGACATCCTGACGTTCACGTCAACACTTCGCTCGCACCTCCCACCAGGCCTCGCCGCCACATTCTCGACGGCGACGCTGACCGTGATTTCAGCCGCCGCGACCGTCGCGACCGTCGATGGCGCAAAACCAGCAAATAACCTCAACATTGAGATGGCGATGTTGACGCCGGAGCAGGCGACCACGATCGGGGTTCGTCAGGGAATTCTGCCGACGGCGGCAGAGAATCCCGCGGATCCCGTCGGCGTGGTCGTGTCGTCCGCGGTCGCCAAGGCCGCGAACCTCAAGGTCGGAAGCGTGCTCGCGCTTTCGTCAGCGGTGTCTCGGTTCGAGGCGCCTCAGGCGAGTGGCGCGAATCAGCTCGTCGTGGTGGCGATTGTTGATCAGACTGAGCACTCTGCGGCGGCAAATCTGCTGTGGAGTCAACTGGAGCAGGTCTGGAAGCCGTCACTCACCTTGTTGGCCAACGGCGATACGGACGTCGACATGACGGTGATCGCATCGCCTGACGGTGTCGCGAGATCGTCCGGGCTGTTCTCCGCGTCATTCAACGCATTTGTTCGCGTGCGGTTGAACTCAGAAGCATTCTCGAGAAACCGCATCGATCAGGTGTCAGGTGAAGTTGTCGGGCTGGAGGCGAACAGCAGTTCGCTCTCGGCGAAATTCGGCTCGGCGCTCGGCTCGGGAGGGAGCTTTGCTGACGCTGTGGCGTCATACCCGTCGCGAGCCCGAGCCGCGATCGCTCAGATGTCTCTCATGATTGCCGGACTGCTGGGCGTCGCGGGCACCGTAGTTCTGCTTCTTTCGCGGCTCATGGTTCTTCGACGTTCGCCAGAGCTCGCGCTCGAGCGCGCGCGGGGGGCGTCCGTGGCTTCGATCGCCATTCGGGCATTCGAAGAGTCTCTGCTGATCTCGCTCGTCGGCGGCGCGATCGGTGTCGGCATCCTCTCGCTCTTCCTGCCAGACGCGCTTCGCGATCCGTTGCCGCTGGTGCTCGTGCTTCTCGTCGCCGCCTGTGCGCCGCCCGTGCAATCGGTGCTCGTCGCGCGTGCCACGGTCAGTGGGCGTCGCATGCTCGCGAACCGCTCGGCGAGAGCCGAACTAGTCGGCCGATCGCGTGTGCGTCGAGTCGTCATTGAGGCGGCGCTGCTCGTTCTGGCCGGGGCGGCGTTGTTCTCCATTCGGACACGGGGACTGCTCGAGACACGCACCGACGGTGTCGACCCGCTCCTGGTCGTCGCTCCGCTTCTCGTTTCAGCGGCGGTCACGATCGTCGTCTTGCGCGTTTACCCATTGATCGTGCGTGGTGTTGCCTCGCTTTCTCGTCGCGCTCGCGGTGCCTTGGGTGTTCTCTCGGCGATGCAAGCTGAACGATCGATGGCGGTGCTTCCCTTGCTCGCCCTGACTCTTGCCGTCGCCCTCGTGGCCGGTGGTGGTCTGCTCATCAAGACCGTGCACAGCGGACAGGTCGACGCGTCATGGCAACGGATCGGCGCAGACGTTCGCGTCACAGCTCCCGACGACGTACCGGTCACGGCCACCGACGTGACGACGATGGCGGGCAAAGCTGGCGTGACGGCCGTCGCATCGGAGCGTGTCTCGACATTCACTTCCGTCGCCGCGGTCGGCTCGTCGACAAGTGTCGGGCTGCTCGCGATCGATCGTCACTATGCCGATCTCGTGGCGATGCTGCCGATCGACTCGGGGGGCGGGGCTCGGTCGGCCGCCACGCTTCGTACCGTGGCCGCGCCAATTTCTGCGACCGATCCGATTCCGGTGGTCGTTGACAGGCGATTCGCGCGGCAGGTGACCGCCACCCATCTCACCATCAGCTACGACAACAAGAGTGTGCCCGCTCACGTTGTCGGCACGGTGGATGCCGGACCAGACGGCTACGTTTCCGGCCCCTTCGTTTTCGTCGACCTCGACGCGCTGTCGTCGCGAGTGGGCGAGCGGGTGCAGCCGAACACGCTGCTCGCCACCGGTGAGGGGGCGAGCGCAGCCGCATCCACTCTGTCCGTGCCCAAGAGCGACATTTTCACGCGCGCCGCGTGGCTGAATGCCCAACAGAACGGGCCGCTGACCTCCGGCGTGATCTCGGTCATGACCATGTCGGTGCTGGGGGTCGTCATTCTCGCGATCGTGGCGCTCATCGCGACCGTGCTGTCTGGCGGCCGAACTCGAGAACGCTCGCTCATGCTGCTGCGCACGCTCGGAATGAGTTCGCGAATGGGCTGGTGGCTCGCCGTGGCTGAGCTGGCGCCCATCGTGATTGCCGCGGTTATTGGCGGTCTGATCGCGGGGATCGGTATGGTGCTCGTGATCGCACCGGCGATCGGGCTCGAACTGCTCACCGGCGGGCTGCGGCCACCCGCGCCCGACATTTCGGCGAACGTCATTCTCGCCATCACCGCTGGTGCAATTCTGCTTCTCATTCTTGCGACGGTTGTTGAGGTTCTTGCTCATCGCCGCGACCGACTCACTGAGATGCTACGAATGGGAGACGCACGATGACCGGCTCGACGAACTCCGCGACGAAAGCCTCAGGATCACCAGCCGAGTACGGCGCAGACGCGCTCATCGTCTGCGACAATGTCGTGCGCATCTACCAGGTCGAGCAGATCGAAGTGCTGGCCCTCCAAGGGCTCGATCTGCTCGTCAATC
>JBDUBG010000402.1:0-4899 GCA_040004215.1 Pseudolysinimonas sp.
GCCCGGCCACGCCAGCTATCGCTGCGATCACCCCGACCGCCCCGGCGGCGAGGCTGACGAAGGCGAAGGTGAGTCCGTAGATGCCTCCTGCGGCTGCTCCCGCGACGGCCGTCACGAACAACGCTGCGGTAATCAGCAGCACGATGATCGAGCCGATCGAGTGCCGACGGCCGGAGTATGCGCCGTTGTCGTCAAGCCATCCCGGCAGTTGCGCCAGCACCGGAGCCAGCTTGTCTGCGAGGGCGGTGTCGCCGGTCTTCTTCAGGTCGCGAGTCGCGCCAGGCTTCGCATTGGGCTCCGCATCGCTGCCGAACAGCGCGTGGATCACTTGCGGGTCGAAGCCCGTCAGTCCGGTCGGGTCGAGCAACTGCACGGAGTAGTCGGCGGCCCGCGCGCTCTTGACCGGATAGCCGAGCAGGCGGGTCTTGCCGCGCACCGCCAGGCTGACCAACTCCGCCGGCACTGCTGTGCGGGATGCGCCGATCAACTCGGCGGCCGCCATCACGTCGATCCCGTCGGGCGGACTGTATTGAGGAATGATGATGCCCCGAGCCGGCTGGGCTCGCTTGCGGCGAGCCAAGAAACCGCCGATCGTGCCGAGCAACACCGCAGGAAACCCCAGCAACGACAGGAGGAAGCCGTTGGCCTCCGAGTCACTCAGTGGCTGGTCTTTGATCGGGGCATCGCTCGACACGTCGACGAACGTTCCCGAGACGAAGCCGATCGCGACCGTCAGGTTCTGACCTGCCGTGAGGTTCTGTGCAGCTGCGGTAAAACTGGCCGGCGCGGCGGTGCCGGGATCTGCCGTGGGGTCGGGAGCTGCCGTGGCGTCGGGATTCGTCGCAGCCGACTGCACGCCGCTGTCACACGGGGTGGTCGAGTTCTCGGCTCCCTGGTAGCACGAGGTGTGGCCGTTGAGGGCAGTCGCCAGCTCACTCGCGATGTTGATCTTCGCGCTGACCTCGGCGAAGGGCTGACCCCAGCCGGTGCCGTTGACATCCCAGTAGAACTCGTCGTCGCCGGTGTCGGCGAAGTGGCGGATGGTGTCGCGCTGCGTGTAGCTGATGACGTAGGTCGTTGCACCGTGCACGTACGTGCTGCCTGAGCCGATCTGCAGCTGCACAAACCCGCTCTGGTCACTCTGTGCGAATGGCACATCGCGACCTTTTTCGTCAACCACCGATGTCACGTCGGTCTGCAGATCGGCGCTTCCGTAGGTCGCGGGGATGTCGCGAATGATCCCGTGATTCTGATTGCTCTGCGGAAACAGGGCAACGATCGTCTCGGTGACTCCGAGGGTGGCGTGCTGGTCGGCATCCCGTCCCAGCTGATAGACCGCGTCGAAGCTGCGAAAGCTGAAGTCTGTGGCGTCGCCAGGCAGCGGTCCAACCGCGGGAAGAACTGCGGGTGCCGGAGCCCCGGAGACGCGTGCGGGCACGTGTCCGGGTTCGGCGAGCGCCACTGCGGGGGCGCCCACCATGCCGAGCACGACTGCAGATACGGCCAAAACACGAGCGAGTCTGGTCACCTGTCGAGCGTATCGGGCCGCCGGGCTTCGGTGAGGCTCGCGGCGGGACTGCCTTGCCGAGCTGATTCAGGGGCCGGGCGTAGGCTCGAATCCGTGACGGTGAATACGGAGGTATTGCGCCGCGCGAGCCTCGAGGGGCTGCGCGCAGAGGCGCAGCAAGAACTCGGTTCGGTCGTCTCGGAGCGGTTGCACGGCGGCGAAGACCCGTGGGCATTTATGGATGAGCTGCCCACGATCGATGAGCTCGTCGTCCTGCTGCTGCGTGCCGACCTGTTCGACGTGGAGGGCGGTCGCAAGCCGGGCACAGACTACGCGCGCGATCGACGGATGCTCGGCGACATCCGGGCTGCGCATCCTGGCCTCAGCGTCACGATCGATGGCATGCTTGACCGCCTCGACCGGCTGCGGTGGAGCGCGTGACGGAGCCGGTGCCCGCCACACTCGCCATCGGCCCATTTCTGGTTCGACTCGCGTTCGCCGACGACGGCTCACCGGCAGGCCACTTCCCCGTCGACGTAGCCGCCCCGCAGCTCAGCGTGCTCGACCTGGCTGCCACCCGCGGCGATGGCATCTTCGAGACCATCAGCCTCGGTAACGGCCACCTGCAGGCCCTCGAGCCGCATCTTGCCCGCTTCGCGCACTCGGCGGCGATGCTTGATCTTCCGGTTCCCAATGCCTCTCAGTGGCGGGCGGCGGTCCGCGAGGTCGCTGGCCACTTCGCCTCGGCAGTCGGTGGGCCCGTCGACGAGGGCTTCGTCAAGATCGTGATGTCGCGCGGCATCGAAGGCGGCGCCGGCTCCCTGCCAACCGGCGTCAGCATCCCCACCGGATGGGCGCTGGCGGCGATTGCGCCGGACCACAGCACAGCACGGCGCGAGGGCATCAGAATCGTGCTGCTGGATCGCGGCTACCGGCACGACATCGCGCAGACCGCCCCGTGGTTGCTGACCGGCGCCAAAACCCTGAGCTACGCCATCAACCGAGGCGTGTTTCGTGATGCGGCGCGCCGAGCAGCCGACGACGCTCTGTTCGTCAGCTCCGACGGCTACCTGCTCGAAGCGGCTGTCTCGAACCTGGTGCTGCGGCGCGGGCAGACGCTGCTCACCCCGCGAACCGACCTCGGAATCTTGGCCGGCACCACCCAGGCTGACATCTTCAGCTGGGGAGCCGGGCAGGGGTTTGCGACCGAATACGCCCTGCTCACCGTCGACGACCTGACGAACTCGGATGACGCCTGGCTGGTGTCGAGCGGACGCCACGCCGCCCCGATTCGCGCCATCGACGGCGTCGAACGCGCCTTCGATCCCGCGCTCACGGCGCAGATCAACGAGTTTCTGCACGCGCGCACGGAGTAGCCAGACGCGGTTGCCTGCTCTGGATAGCCGAGCTAGGCCCCGGCGCTGCCCGCCTTCTCGCGCTTGACCCGCGCTGCCTCGGACCGCAGAGCCTTCTGCAGATCGCGCTCGAGTTCGAGCCAGCGCGGCGAGGCATCGAGGAGGTCGGCGATCTCGGCGGTCGTGAGCGGCTCGGTGAGGCCAGCCCGCGCGAGCCCCGAGTTCGACACGCCCAGGCGTTGCGCCACCACAGGGCGCGGGTGCGGGCCCTCGCGACGCAGCGTCGCCAACCACTCCGGAGGCTCGGCCTGCAGCGCGAGCAACTCGTCACGGGTGATGTCGTGATCGCGAAATGACTGCGGCGTCGCTGCCAGCAGGACCTCGAGCTTCTTCGCGGCCGTCTCGGGCTTCATGGTTTGAGTTTTCGCGGCCATTCGCCCAGGGTAGCGGGCGGGACACCTCGGTAGCCTGGGCGGATGGCCGACCCGCTCCCCACCTTCACGGTGCTCTTCGTGCCAGGGGTCACACCGACGAAGTGGGCACGCATCTGGAACGAGCGGATGCGGCGCCAGCGCCTCGAACTTCGGCCCGCAGCCGCGGCTGAAGCGCTCGCTGCCCTGCGCGACGGCACCGCGCACGCTGCGTTCTTACGTGATGCCGACGCTGACGATGAGTTCAGCGCCATCCGGCTCTATGACGAGCAGCCGGTCGTGGTGGTGTCTCGTGACCATCTGTTCTCTGCCGTGGGTGCGAGCGAGACCATTGGCGCCGCCGAGCTTGCGGCCGAGAACGTGCTCGACGGGCAAGACGCCGACACCGTCGAGTTGGTCGCCGCCGGGGTGGGAGTGGCCACCATGCCGCAGTCGGTGGCACGTGTGCTCAGTCGCCGCGACGTGATCGCCCGAGTGCTGCAGGATGCTGCCCCCACCACGATCAGCCTGGTCTGGCCGATCGGCGCTACCACGCCCGCCGTCGAGACGTTCATCGGCATCGTGCGCGGGCGGACTGAGAACAGCAGCCGGGCCTGAGGCGTGAAGGAGCACTTAAACCACGAAGTGCCCCGGCTCTAGACCCGAGGCACTTCTGTGACAGATACGACGCGCTTCGACCTGCGAGCTCACAGGTCAGTGCAACTCCACAGCGGCTGCGGAACAAGTTCTGCAGCAGTGTCAGAGTCCGCGACCGGCATCAGGGGCCTCACGGCCCCCAACCACTTCGGTCAGCACGATCGAGTGGGTGGACATGAGAGCCCATCCACTTTCTCAGCTGACCTCGGAGTGCCAAGTTCACCAGCCAGGAGCCATCTCTCTCGGCGTCTTACGACGTCGATCAATAAGCTTCCGGCCGCCCGAACCAGTGCCGCGGATTGATCCGTGCGCTGACTCGAACTGGCTTTCTTGACCCCGGCAACGGCCTTCGACCCACGATTCTCACCGTGGATTTCGGGTTGCGCCTTATCGGTTGTCTAGAGATTACGGAGGCGGTGAAAAACCCGCAAGCCCTTAAGTCTCACTAGAGACTTGAAAGTTTGAATCTTGGTTCGCGTGCGCTGCGACCTGCCCATGGGGACGCACGAGAACTGACCCGGTTGGGAAGGCCGGCCCTCGGCCCGACTGCGGCGCGTGGCGCTCACACAGCCAGATGGGGGCTTAAAAAAAATACTGGCGGCGGCGGTCCGTCCGCGGTTTCCGTTATACCCCCGTATGTCGGATTCGCGTGATATCAGGACCACCGCCGCCGCTAGTCCCCCAACTAGTGCACTACTGACGATACGCAGAAGCCGTGCTCGCCGCTGTCCCCAGAGGGGGTGTCCGCACTATGGAGGACAGAACGGGCGGGGATCCGCGCCAGCGCCGGGCGGGCGGGTGCCGACTGTGCCGGGGCAAAACGAAAGGCCCCCGGTTCCGCGTTCCGCTCGAAGCCAGCACCCGAAGGCATTAGCACGAATGGTTCGTCGAGACCCGAGGGCCTTTCTGTTACCTTCCGACTTCACCTTGCGGCTCCGTCTTCCAGTGATGACGACATTACTCAGCCTGG
>JBDUBG010000474.1:0-4895 GCA_040004215.1 Pseudolysinimonas sp.
CTCGGCTTCTGGCGATGAATGCGGCCGGAACGTTCGGCTACGTGAGCAACACCTCAGACGGAACGATCACTCCGCTGAGTTTCGCGCCGGATCCGGCCCCGCCCGTTGTGCAGAAACCCGTTCCGGCGCTCGCGGCTACGGGTACGACAACTGCGGAACTCGCGACCATGCTGACCCTCGCTCTCGTGCTGTTCGGTGCCGGCGTTGTCGCCACCATGCTGGCCTCCCGCGCAAAACGGCTTCACCCGACGACGTCACGGCGCGGTTCGCTGTAGCGGGTCGGGGCTCGCGGGCCGCAACGCAGGTCGGCGTGCGGGTGAGATCAACGGTGCCGGTCATCGCGGCCGTTGCAAGCTGAATCGGCGCTCGCCGTAGGCTAACTGCATGACCGAGGCGTCGATCAAGTTCATGCGAGCGACCGAAGCGCCGACAGTAGGACTCACGGGATGACCGACTTCACCCCGCCAGACCCGTTCCGCACGCGGCCCGAGTTGCTCGGCACCTTCGGCATGGCAGCGTCAACGCACTGGATCGCGACGGCGACGGCGCAGTCCGTGCTCGAGCGCGACGGCAATGCCTTCGACGCGGCGGTGGCTGCCGCTTTTGTTCTGCATCTCGTCGAGCCGCACCTGAACGGACCCGGCGGCGATCTGGTGGGCATCTATGCCACCGCCGATGACCCGACGCCGCGGGTGATGGCTGGTCAGGGCCCCGCGCCGGCCGGGGCGACGATCGAGCACTATCGCGCGCTGGGATTCGCCGAGGTGCCGGGGAGCGGGGTGCTCGCGGCAGCGATCCCGGGGGCTGTGCTGGCCTGGTTGCGGCTGCTCGAGACCCGCGGCAGCTGGGAGCTCGCCGACGTGCTGGCGTTCGCCATCGGGTACGCCCGGGGTGGGCATCCGCTGTCGGCGGCCGCGGTGCACACGATCGACACGGTGCGCGAGCTGTTCGAGCAGCACTGGACGACGTCGGCCGCGCACTGGCTGCCAGGTGGGCGGATGCCCGAGCCCGGCGAGTTGGCGACGAACGAACCGTACGCGCAGACCCTCGAGGGCCTGCTCGCGGCCGGCGCGAACGCCGCCACCCGCGAGGAACGCGTCGCGGCAGCCGCGCAGGCGTGGAGCAGCGGCTTCGTGGCCGATGATCTGGCCAGCTTCGCGGCCGAGCCGCACTACCAACCGAGCCTCGATCGCGAGGTGCTGGGCGTGCTAACCGCTGACGACCTGGCCGGCTTCATGGCATCGAATGAGGATGCCGTGAGCCTCGAGTTTCGCGGAACTACCCTCGCGAAGTCGGCGGCCTGGGGGCAGGGTCCTGTGCTGCTGCAGATGCTGGCGATTCTCGACACCTTCCCCGACGAGCGGCTTGATCCATCGACGGCTCTCGGCATCCACACGATCGCTGAGGCGATGAAGCTGGCGCTCGCGGATCGCGACGCCTGGTACGGCGACGACGACGTCCCGCTGTCTGAGCTGCTTGCCCCCGACTACGCGCGCGACCGCGCCGACCTCATCGGCAACACGGCTTCCCTCGAGTTTCGGCCGGGGCGGCCGGGCGGACGCGACCCCTGGATGCCGCCCCTCAGCACGAGCGCCACGAACGACGGTCTCGCTGGTTCCGGCGAGCCGACCGTCTCGCGCACCGGCGTGACCCGCGGCGACACCTGCCATCTGGACGTGGTTGATCAGCATGGCAACATGGTCTCGGTCACACCGTCTGGGGGCTGGCTGCAATCGTCGCCGACGATTCCATCGCTCGGGTTCTGCCTGGGCAGCCGTCTCCAGATGACCTGGTTGGATGCCGCATCCCCCTCTGCCCTCACCCCCGGTCGCCGCCCACGCACGACACTGTCGCCCACGCTGCTTCTGCGCGGTGGGATCCCTGTCGAAACCCTCGGCACTCCCGGCGGCGACCAGCAGGATCAGTGGCAGCTGCTCTACCTGCTCCGCCGTCTCGTCGGCGGCTACGAGCCGCAGCAAGCGATCGACGCGCCGATGTTCCACACGACCTCGCATGTCGCATCGTTCGAGCCGCGAACCTGGTCGCCCGGCGAGCTCGTTGTCGAGCACCGAGTGGGTGCCGAGGTGCTCGCCGAACTGGAGTTGCGCGGTCACCGCGTGACGGTAGCCGGAGACTGGGCACTCGGCCGGTTGTCGATGGTCGGGCGGGATCCCTCCACCGGGCTGCTGCGCGCGGCGGCGAATCCGCGCGGGGCGCAGGGCTACGCGGCCGGGCGCTAGTCTCGCCGCGGCGCACCCGGTGAGGGGTCCCAATTGGGACCCCTAACCGCTGCGCGAGAACTATTTGCGTCATCTCGACCGGGAGCACGGAGCGCCAGCCCGCCGATGTCCGTGCTGCCTGAGACACTCACAGCATGGATCCCATCGTCACCCTTTTGCTCGGCCTGCTCGTGGGTGTCGTGCTCGGCGCCGCCATCGGCGCGCTGGTGGTGCGCAGCCGACGCGCGACGACCGCGGCGGACGCCGATCCCGCCCTCATCGAGGCGCGTCACCAGCTGATCGTGGCCGAGTTGCGTTCGCACGAGGCCGACGCGCGCGCCGAGATCACCTCGCAGCTCGCCGCCGCCGATGCCTCGCTCGCCGGGCTCCGCGAGCAGCTCAATGCAGCTCAGGCCCAGTACCGCGACCTGATCGAACGCGAGCGCTTCGACGCGCAGAAGCGCGCCCAGGCCGAGGGCGACGAGAGCAAGGTGCTGCAGGCGCTCGCTCCCGTCAAAGAAACACTCAGCACCATGCAGCAGAAGGTGACAGAACTTGAGACGCAGCGCAGCCAGCAGCATGGCGAACTGTCGCAGCAGCTCAAGAGTGCCACTGAGTCAGAAGAGCGGCTACGCGCCACCGCCGAGTCGCTCGCCTCCGCCCTGCGCAACAACGCCACCCGCGGGGTCTGGGGCGAGACGCAGTTGCGCACGCTGGTCGAATCCGCCGGGCTGATCAACCGCGTCGACTTCACGATGCAGTCCACGATCGAGTCCGAGAGCGGCACGCGGCGTCCCGACATGGTGATCAACCTGCCGGGCGGCAAGTCAATCCCGGTCGATGCGAAGGTGCCGTACAACGCATATATCGACGCGAGTGCGATCCCCGCGACCGCGACCGGCGAACAAGAGGCGCGCCGCATCCAGCTGCTGACGCAGCACGCCAAACAGGTCAAGAGCCACGTGGATGCCCTGGCCGCCAAGACCTATTGGACCGGCCTCGAATCGAGCCCCGACTTCACGATCGCGTTCATCCCGAACGAGCCGCTGCTGGCTGCGGCGATGGAGCAAGACCCGAGCCTGATGGAATATGCGTTTAGCAAGCGCATCATCCTGGCCAACCCGGTGACGCTGTGGGCGCTGCTGAAGACGATCGCATTCACCTGGCAGCAAGACGTGCTGACCGAAGACGCCAAGAAGCTGTTCGACCTGGGCAAAGAGCTGTACTCGCGCCTGTCGACCCTGTCGGATCACGCCGACAAGCTGCGACGCTCGATCGAATCCACGGTGAGCAGCTATAACCAGTTCGCCAGCTCGCTCGAACAGCGCGTGCTGGTCACGGCCCGCAAGCTCGACGCTCTCGACGAGTCGAAGGTGATCGGAACCCCCGGCCACGTCGACGAACAACCGAAACAGCTCAGTCAGCCCGAGCTGGTGCGCTCAGAACTGTCGGCCGTTGACGCTCTTGAAGGTGTCGGCCGCGCCGAACTCGACCTGGGCCTCGTGAGCCCGCCGGTGGCGAAGATCACGAAGCCCAAGTCGGCCTGACCTGAGGGTTAGAGCCCCGCAAGCGGGTCGCCGTTCTCGCCGGATTCCTCGGCCAGCGCGTCGCGCACGATCTGGCCGACGGTCGCAGGCTGCAGCTCGCGCGCAGGATCTGGCCCGACAGCATCCACGTCGTCGTCGATGGGCGCCGCGAACTGCGCCTCGTAGAGGCGGGTGTACGCGCCCTTCTTGGCGAGCAGTTCATCGTGCGTTCCTTGCTCGACGATCGCGCCGTTCTCCATCACCAGAATCAGATCGGCGTCACGGATCGTCGACAGCCGGTGCGCGATGACGAAGCTGGTGCGGTCTTTGCGGAGTGCGCTCATCGCTCTCTGCACCAGCAACTCGGTGCGAGTGTCGACTGAGCTAGTTGCCTCATCAAGAATCAGCACGCTCGGTCGCGCGAGGAACGCCCGGGCGATCGTGATGAGCTGCTTCTCGCCGGCACTGATGTTGCCGCCCTCATCGTCGAGCACCGTGTCGTAACCGTCCGGCAACGAGTGCACAAAGCGGTCAACGTATGCTGCCGTCGCGGCCTCGTGGATCTCGTCGTCGGTAGCGTCGGTGCGGCCGTATGCGATGTTGTCGTGGATCGAGCCGCCGAACAGCCAGGTGTCTTGCAGAACCATGCCCGTGCGCGAGCGCAGATCGGCACGCGTCATCTGCGCGATGTCGACGCCGTCGACGGTGATCTTGCCGCCATCCAGTTCGTAGAACCGCATGATGAGGTTCACGAGAGTGGTCTTGCCGGCGCCCGTGGGGCCGACGACGGCGATCGTCTGTCCGGGTTTGGCCACGAGCGACAGGTCGGTGATCAACGGCTTCTCGGGGTCGTACGAGAACGACGCGTGCTCGAACTCGAGCCGACCGGTGTGGGTGGTCGGCGACTGGGCGGGATCGGCATCCGGGGACTGCTCGGGCGCGTCGAGCAACTCGAACACGCGCTCGGCGCTGGCAACTCCGGACTGCAACAGGTTGGCCATCGACCCGAGCTGAGCCAGGGGCTGCGTGAACTGCCGCGAGTACTGGATGAACGCCTGCACGTCACCGATGCTGAGCGACCCCTGCGCGACGAGGAGTCCACCCGCGACGGCGATGCCGACGTACACCAGGTTGCCCACGAACATCGTCG
>JBDUBG010000437.1:0-4892 GCA_040004215.1 Pseudolysinimonas sp.
ACCATCGACGGTCCAGTCCCCCAACCCGGAGAGATCGTTGCGGCGGCGCGCAAACCACCCATCGTCGAGGACGAAGCGCTCGACACCTAAGCGCGCGGCCGCCCGAGACAACTCGAGAAGCGAGTCGAGGTTGTGATCGAAATACACGGCTTCCCAGGTGTTGAGCACGACCGGACGCGGTCGGCTCGGATGGGTAGGACGAGCACGGATCCACTCATGAAACACTTCGGTCAGCCCGTCGATTCCGACCGTCGAGTGCGCGGCGTAGACCCACGGGGTGCGATAGCTGGCGCCCGGAGCGAGGACGAGCTCGCCCGGTGCGAGCAGCTCACCCGATCCGATCAGTGCCGGAGCTGCCGCTGTCTTCTCGACGAATGTCGACCGGTCACCGCTGTGGCCGAAATGAGTCGCCCAGACCTCACCCGTGCGATTCGAGAAACCATTCGTTCCCACCATCGTGAGCGCAGAGCTATCGTGGCCCGTTCGCCCATGACGGTACTCGCGAAGCCACGTTCCTTGGTTGAGCGACTGTCGCTGGGGGTGCTGCTCGCGGCCCCAACGTCCCGTGAGATCGAGCACCTCGCTCGCCGAGGCACCCACAGGAAGCACGACGTTCAACGAGTTGACCACGTAACTGCTGTCTGAGGCGTTGGTCAACTCATGACTTACCTTGAGCATCCCGGCAGGACTCATCGACAGTGACAACTGCAGCTCGAGCCCCTCGTCGGAGGCACGCATTCGAATGGTCGCGTCACCGCCACTCTGGGAATACTGCTCCGTGACGAACTGCGGTGAGTATGCGGATCCGTCGAGTCGATGACCGGTCAGGGCCGGTCGCCCCCGCCATCCACTGGATGCTTGCGGTACCAACTCGGTGATCGTCGGTGCGTCATAGAGGGATCTCGGGACGGGGTTCGGCGTCTCGAGAGGAATCCCGGAAAGTTCGCCCAGATCCCGACCCCAGTGAATGACACTCGGCACCGTCCCGGTCATCTCGATGAGGAGCGCAGACCCACCGCCGCGGAGGTAGATCGGGGTCACTGACGAATCACCCGAACGACCGCCACTTTGCCCGCGAGCACCGTCAGTCGCCCGTCGATCGGCGCCTGGGACAGCAGCTCGACCCCCGTCACCTCCACCTCGGCAGGCTCCGTCCCGTGATTGATCACGAACAACCACGACTGACCGCCGTCGCTGCGCTCCACGATCTCCAGGGTCTGAGAGGCGAGCGGATTCGTGCGGACGCCATGCTCCGCCACCAGCGCTTCGAGGAACTCGGTCATTCCTGCTGCCGGCAACGCCGTCCCCACGTAGTAGGCGACTCCCGCGCCGTAGGAGTTCCTGGTGATCGCGGGCGATCCCTGCGTGGCACCTGTCGCATACGAGGCGACCACCTCGGCGCTTGTCACGCGACCGTACTCACTGAACACACTCCCGTGTCCGTAGCGTGTCAATGCGACACTTTCGCCCTCCAAGAGCGGGAAGAACTCCTCGATCTCAACGCCCAGCAGCGTGGAAAACGCCCCGGGATACATGCCGGGGTACAGGTGGTCATCCTGATCGACAATGCCCGAGAAGTAGGTGATGATCGCCGAGCCACCGTTTTCGACGTAACGCCGAATGTTGTCGGCTCCTTCTGGCGTGATCAGATAGTGCGAAGGGACGATGACCAGGCGGTAGTCGTCTAAGGGGTCGACCGAGCGCCGGATGTCGCTGGTCACCCCGAGCCCCAGCAGAGCGGAGTGCCACCTCCGCGTCTCGGCGATGACATCGACGTCGACGCTGGGATGGTCACTCAACTCATTGCCCCAGCGAGCATCCGTGTCGTGAACAATTGCGACGGAGCCGTGCGCGACGCGTGACCCGACGACCTCCGAGATCGCACGCAGCGACTGGCCCAACTCGACCACCTCCCGCCACCGCGCGGTCGACTGTCCGCCGTGCGGCACCATCGCCGAATGGAACTTTTCCGTGCCGGCCTCCGAGGCCCTCCACTGGAAGAAGAGCGCCGCGTCTGCCCCCCGGGCGACGTGCTGCATCGTGTTCCTGAGCATCTCGCCGGGGGCTTTGGCGCGGTTGCGCGGTTGCCAGTTGACGGCCGAGGTCGAGTGCTCCATGAGCATCCACGGGGCGCCATGCGACAAACCACGCACCAAGTCCGCGGTCATCGCGAGCTCTTGGTAGCCCAGCGGGTCGGCGGCGATCAGATAGTGGTCGTTCGAGATGATGTCCATCTCGGGCGCCCACTTCCAGTAGTCGATCGGGCGGTTGAGACCCATCGAAAAGCCCATGAAGTTGGTGGTGACCGGGTGCGACGACGCACCACGAATGATCTCGGCTTCGGCGCGGAAGCAGTCGAGCAGCTCGTCGGAGGAGAAGCGCGAGAAGTCGAGCACCTGGCAGGTGTTGACGCTGGCCCCTGACAGGCGTGGTGGCGTGATGTCACTGAACCGTTGGTAATGCTGAGACCAGAACGCCGTGCCCCACGCGGTGTTGAGCGCGTCGATCGTGACGTACTTCTTCTCAAGCCAGCCCTGGAATGCCCGCCCCGAGACCTCGCAGTAGCACGGCACATTGTGGCAGCCATACTCATTGTGAACGTGCCACATCACCACGGCAGGATGTTCCGCGTAACGCTCGACGATCTTGCGCGTGAGCCGTGCAGCCGCGACACGATAGTCACGACTCGACGGGCAGAACGCCTGACGCGAACCGTAGCCGAGCCGCACCCCGGATCTGTTCGTCGGCAGCGACTCGGGGTAGGCGTGCGAGAACCACGGAGGCGGTGACGCCGTCGCGTTGGCAAGGTCGACTCTGATTCCTGCCGAATGCAGCAGGTCGAGCACATCGTCCAACCATCCGAACTCGTACACCTCCTCGTCGACTTCGAGGAGTGCCCACGAGAAGATCCCCACACTGACGAGGTTGACCCCCGCCTCCTGCATGAGTGCGACGTCTTCTTTCCACACCGCCGGATCCCATTGCTCCGGGTTGTAGTCGCCCCCGAAGCCGATCTGGACAGCCCCGTCGCGCGAAAGTTGCCTGCTCAGACCTTCCATCGTCATCCTTTACTGGCTCCGAGAGTGAGCCCCGAGACGAATTGCTTCTGCAACACGAGGTAGATGATCAAAGTGGGAATCACGGTGATCATGGCCCCGGCCGCTAAGAGGTTGTAGTTGGAAAGGAACTGCCCTTGGAGGTTCTTGATCGCGGTTGTCACCGGTAGCCGGTTGCCGCTCTGGATGAAGAGCAATGGCCAGAAGAAGTCGTTATAGATGAAGATGACCTCGAGGGTGCCAAGCGCGGCAAATGCCGGTCGGGTCAGCGGGACGATGAGTTCCCAGTACTGGCGCCAGACTCCCGCCCCGTCCACAAACGCCGCCTCGGTGAGATCCTTGGGAAGCGCCTTCATGTAGTTCGAGAGCACGAAGGTGCAGAAGCCGATCTGGAACGCGGTGTTCACCGCAATGACGGCCGTGTAGGTATTCAGCAGATTTCCGGAGTCGCTGACGCTGTACGGCAGATTGAAGTGTTTGAACATCTCGAAGAGAGGTGTCGCCAACACCTGCGGTGGCAAAAGATTGCCGGCCGTGAACATGATCAGCAGGGTGACGTTGAACTTCCACGTGAATCGCGACACCGCAAACGCCATCATCGACGCGAAGAGGAGCACGAGCACCACCGTGGGAACGGTGATGATGACGGAGTTGAGGAAATACGTGGCGAATCCGCCCTGAGTCCACGCCGTGACGAAGTTGTCGAAGTTGAACGCCCCACCCAAGCTGAAGTAGCCGTACTTGTCGGTGTCGGCCTTCGGGCGCAGCGCCGTGAAAACCGCCCAGGCGAGCGGAACCAACCAGACGATGGACATCACGATGAGAAACAGGTGAGTTCCGTAGCGGGGGCGTTGCTTCTTTCGAGGTCCGCGGTCGTAGACGGTCTCGGGCTTGAAGGTGATGAGCGCAGGCGTCGACATCATTCCTCTTTCTTGAAGGTGCGATTCAGGTAAATCACGATCGGAACGAGCGAGATCACCAGAAGCACCACTGCCAGGGCCGAACCGATCCCGATCACTTGCCCCTCGCCGACGAGGTTTTGAATCACCAGAGCACTGATCAGCTCAAGGCCGTTCGTCCCGCGGTTGATGATGTAGACGATGTCGAATGCACGAAGCGATTCGATAATCGTGATCACCACGATGACGATATTGATCGGTCGCATTGCCGGAAAAATGATCCGGAAGAAGGTCTGCACGCCGTTCGCTCCGTCGATGGCCGCGGCTTCACGCAACGAAGGATCCACCCCCTTCAGCCCGGCCAGATACAGAATCATGACGTAGCCGGCGTGCCGCCAGGTCGCCGCGATCAGAGCCGCCCAGATGTTGACGTGGGGGTCGCCGAACCAGTCGACAGCCCTCGGAGTTCCCGAGGTGCCCAACAGGAAGTTCAGGAGGCCGTTGTTCTGCGAGTAGAACAACTGCCAGATGACCCCGATCAGCACCAACGACAACATCACCGGGGTGAAGAAGATGCTCTGGTAGATGCGTGAGCCGCGGATGTTCTGGTCGAGAAGGATTGCCAGCAGCAATCCGATCGGTGTCGCAATGATCGCGAGAAAGCCCAACCACAGCAAATTGTGCTCAAGCGCCGGCCAGAACGGCGGGTACGTGTTGAAAATGAAGTCGTAGTTCGCCGTGCCAGCCGGCCTGATGTCCGAGAAGGCAAGGCCGTTCCATCTCACAAACGACAGCAACACCGAGAGAACAGTCGGGATCCACACCAACACGAGTTGGATCAGCGTGGGGATCCCCACCATCACGCCGAGGACGACACGATCCCGTCGGTTCAGAAGGCTGTAGCGCCGCCGGGGGCGACGGGAAACGTTCCCCATCG